>JBDIAU010000238.1:0-4257 GCA_039812565.1 Beutenbergiaceae bacterium | reverse complement strand
CCTAGGCTGTGCGGGTGAGTCCCGAGCGCCCCGCCGCCCCGCCCCCGCTGCCCGCTCCCGGCCCCGCGACGGTGCCGGACCCCGGGACCGCCGACGTCGGCGTCGTCGGCCTCGCCGTCATGGGGAGCAACCTCGCCCGCAACCTCGCCCGCCACGGCTACGCCGTCGCGCTGCACAACCGGACGACCGCCAAGACGCGCGCCGTCGTCGAGGCGTACGGGCACGAGGGCACCTTCGTGCCCACCGAGACCGTCGCCGAGCTCGCCGCGGCCCTCGCCCGCCCCCGGCGCGTGATCCTCATGGTCCAGGCGGGCGCGGCGACCGACGCCGCGATCGACGCGCTCCTGCCGCACCTCGAGCCGGGCGACGTCGTCGTCGACGGCGGGAACGCGCACTTCCAGGACACCCGCCGCCGCGAGGAGGCGCTGCGCGCCCACGGGCTGCACTTCATGGGCACGGGCATCTCCGGCGGCGAGGAGGGCGCCCTCCTCGGGCCGTCGATCATGCCGGGCGGCACGCCGGAGGCGTACGCGCTGCTCGGGCCGCTCTTCGAGAGCATCGCCGCCCAGGTCGACGGTGAGCCCTGCTGCACGTACATCGGCCCCGACGGCGCCGGGCACTTCGTCAAGATGGTGCACAACGGCATCGAGTACGCCGACATGCAGTTCATCGCCGAGGCGTACGACCTCCTGCGTGCCGCGGGCCTGGAGCCGGCGCGGCTGGCCGAGGTGTTCCGGCAGTGGAACACGGGCGACCTCGACTCGTTCCTCATCGAGATCACGGCCGAGGTGCTCGGGCACGTCGACGCCGCGACGGGCCGGCCGTTCGTCGACGTCGTCGCCGACGCGGCGGAGCAGAAGGGGACCGGGCGCTGGACGGTCCAGACCGCGCTGGAGCTCGGCGTCCCCGTCAACACGATCGCCGAGTCGGTGTTCGCGCGCTCGACCTCGGGCCACGCCGCCCTGCGCCGCGCGTCGCGCAACGCGCTCGCGGGGCCGTCGGGCACGCTGGCGGCCGACGACGAGCAGCGGCTCGTCGACGACGTCCGGGCCGCGCTGTGGTCGGCGAAGGTGGTCGCGTACGCGCAGGGCCTCGACCAGATCCGGACCGCGAGCGACGCGCACGGCTGGGACGTCGACGTCGCCGAGGTCGCCCGGATCTGGCGCGGCGGCTGCATCATCCGCGCCCGGCTCCTCGAACGGATCCGTCAGGAGTACGCGGCGAACCGGCTGGTGACGCTCCTCGAGGCGCCGTCCGTGGCGGCCGAGCTGGCGACGACGCAGGACGCGTGGCGCCGCGTCGTCGCCGCGGCCGTGACCGCGGGCGTGCCCGTCCCGGGCTTCTCCGCCGCGCTCGCCTACTACGACACCGTCCGCAGCCCGCGGCTGCCCGCCGCGCTGACCCAGGGCCTGCGCGACCTCTTCGGCGCGCACACCTACCGCCGGGTCGACCGCGAGGGGTCCTTCCACACCCTGTGGTCGGGGGACCGCTCCGAGATCGAGGTCTGACCGCGCCCCCTCCCCTCCGCCTCCCCACCCCGCCTCCCCACCCCCGCCGAACGCACTGTTGGTCGGCTGAAACCGAGGTTTCAGCCGACCAACAGTGCGTTCGGCGGAGGGAAGCAGGAGGTCAGGGGGCGGCGATCGGGGCCCGGACGTGCTCGGGGGCGAGGCCGAACGCGTCCACGAGGTCCTGGGCGTGCGGGCGCAGGCGGGTGAGCAGCCGGTCCACCGACGACGTCACGGCGCGAGCCCGCCGCGCCGAGAGCCGGCCGTGGACGAGGTACCAGGCGAGGTCCCGCTCCACGAGCGAGAGCCCGTACAGGTCGCGCAGCCACAGCAGCACGCGCGACGACCCCGGGTCCTCGACGCCCTCGACCGCGGCGGTGAACGCCTCCCAGGTCAGTGCCTCCGCGTGCGCCCGCGCCGCGGCGACGATCTCGTGCTGGCGGGCGTTGAGCATCACCGCGGCCCGCTCCCGCGACACCCGCGTGGCCAGGCGCAAGGAGCCGGCGAGCTCGTCGACCATCGCCTCCGCCCGCCCTCGCAGGAGCTCGCGCTGCGTCTCCGGCGCCCGCAGGTGCCCGACGGCGCGGCGCACGGAGCCGCTGTCGGCGACCGCCTGCGCCCACCGGGCCAGCGGCAGCCGGTACAGCGCCGTGTCGGCGGCGCGCTCCGCCGCGTACCGAGCCAGGCCCGTCGCGTCGACCGAGGCGAACTCCCGGCCGCGCTCGGCGAGCAGGCGCTTGGCCACGAGCTGCAGCAGGACGGTGTTGTCGCCCTCGAACGTGACGTAGACGTCCAGGTCCGCCCGCAGCCCGACGAGCCGGTTCTCCGCGAGGAAGCCGGCCCCGCCGCAGGCCTCGCGCGCGGCCTGGAGGGTGTCGAGGGCGTGCCAGGTGGACAGCGGCTTGAACGCCGCGGCGAGCGTCTCCAGCCGCTCGCGCGCCTCCGGGGTGTCGGTGGCGCCCGAGAAGACGTCGTGGAACGCGGCGAGCAGCACCTCGTGCGCGAAGCGCTGCGCGTACGTCGTCGCGAGGCGGGGCAGGAGGCGGCGCTGGTGCTCCTGGTAGTCGAGCAGGAGCACCTCCTCGTCCTCGTGCGGGCCGGTGAACTGCCGGCGCCGGTTCGCGTAGGTCACGGCGATCGTCAGGGCCACCTCGGCGGCGCGGACCGCGGCGCCGTCGAGCGAGACCCGCCCCTGGACGAGCGTGCCGAGCATCGTGAAGAACCGCCGACCCGGGTTCTCGACCGGGGACGAGTAGGTCCCGTCCGGCGCCACCTGCCCGTACCGGTCGAGGAGGTCCTCCCGCGGCACGCGGACGTGGTCGAACCAGAGCCGGCCGTTGTCGATGCCGTTCAGCCCGCCCTTGGCGCCGTCGTCCTCGCCGCCCACCCCCGCCCGGAACGGCAGCGGCCGGCCGGGCTCGGCGGGGGCCGTCGTGTCCCGGATCGGCACGTAGAAGGCGTGCACGCCGTGGTCGGTCCCCTGCGTCACGAGCCGGGCGAAGACGACGGCGGCCGTGCCGTGCAGCGCGGCGTTGCCGAGGTAGTCCTTCCACGCGGAGCGGTCGGGCGTGTGCAGGTCGAACGTCTCGGTGACCGGGTCGTACGTCGCCGTCGTGCGGAGCCGGGCGACGTCGGAGCCGTGGCCGCTCTCCGTCATCGCGAAGCAGCCCGGCACCTCCAGGGACATGATCGCCGGCAGGAGTCGGGCGTGGTGCCGGGCGGTCCCGAGGTGCAGCACCGCCGCCCCGAACAGCCCCCACTGCACACCGGCCTTGATCTGCAGCGACGGGTCCCCGAGGAGGAGCTCCTCGAAGCCCGCGACGTTCCCGCCGGGGTCCTCGCCCCCGCCGAGCGCCGCCGGGAAGGCGCGGTGCACCGCGCCGTCGGCCACGAGCAGCCGCAGCTGCCCGAGGACCCGCTCCCGGTGCTCGGCCACGGTGACGTCGTCGGGACGGTGGAACGCCGGGTCCCGGACGAGCTCGCGGGTGTGCGCCCGGGCCTGCGCCCACCGCCCGGCGAGCAGCTCGCCGACCAGCGCGACGTCGACGCTCGCCGGCGCCGGGGGCGCCTCGGCGGTCATCCGGCACCTCCCGTCGCCTCACCGGCGGGGACGACGACGGCGCCCGGCCCGTCCGCGTCGGACGGGCAGCCGGTCGCGCCTGCCCACAGCCACGCCGTGACCTGCCGGGCGAGGGCGTCTCGGTCGGCGAACGCCCCGCCGGCGCGGTCGGCCAGCCAACGCTCGCCCACCTCGTGGACGAACCCGACGACGCCCGCGGCCCACAGGTCGGCGATGGAGGCGTCGGCGTCGACCTCGACGAGGAGCCGGCTGAGCGGCTCCGCGACCACGCCGGCCGCCTGCGCGGTGAACCCCGGCCGGGGCCGCGCCGGGCCCTCGCCGATCGTCGCGGTGAGGAACGCGTACACGTTCGGCGAGTGGTCGATGATCTCGAGGTAGGCCGCGACCATCGCGCCGAGCCGCTCGCGCGGCGTCCCGCTGCCGCGGCCCGCGTCGGCGAGCGCGTCCCGGACCGCCTCGAGCACGAGCTCGCCGACGGCCACCTGCAGGCCCGCCTTGTCCGTGAAGTAGCGGTAGACGATCGACTTGGACGTGCCGATGTGCGCCGCGATCTCGTCCATGGACATCGCGGCGCCGTGGTGGTGGACGGCGCGGCGGGCCGCCCGGGCGAGCTCGCGCCGCCGCTCGGCCCGGTGCCCGTCCCATCGGCGGGCGCGGCCGTCGGGGCGG
>JBDIAU010000237.1:0-4260 GCA_039812565.1 Beutenbergiaceae bacterium | reverse complement strand
GGGCGCTCAGGCGGCGCCGGTACGATCGTGCGTCGATCCCTGCGGCGAGATGAGTCCTGCCATGCCCTCTTCGGTCCCGGCGCCCACCACGGTGCGCTCCGACCTGCGCAACGTCGCGATCGTCGCGCACGTCGACCACGGCAAGACGACCCTCGTCGACGCCATGCTCTGGCAGACCGGTGCCTTCGGCGCGCACGACCACGTGAGCGAGCGCGCGCTGGACAGCGGCGACCTCGAGCGCGAGAAGGGGATCACGATCCTCGCGAAGAACACCGCGATCCACTACGGCGGCCCTGCGGCGGAGGCCGCCGGGCACCCGGAGGGCCTGACGATCAACGTGGTCGACACCCCCGGGCACGCCGACTTCGGCGGCGAGGTGGAGCGCGGCCTCTCGATGGTCGACGGCGTCGTCCTCCTCGTCGACGCGAGCGAGGGCCCGCTCCCGCAGACCCGGTTCGTGCTGCGCAAGGCGCTCGCCGCGAACCTCCCGGTGATCCTCGTGGTGAACAAGGTCGACCGCCCGGACGCCCGGATCTCCGAGGTGGTGCACGAGGCCACCGACCTGCTGCTCGGCCTCGCGAGCGACCTGCACGAGGACTTCCCCGACCTCGATCTCGACACGGTGCTCGACGTCCCCGTGGTGTACGCCTCCGCCAAGGCGGGCCGGGCGTCCCTCGAGCAGCCCGCCGACGGCGGACTCCCCGACTCCCCGAACCTCGAGCCCCTGTTCGCGACGATCCTCGAGCGGATCCCGGCGCCGTCGTACACCCGCGGCGCCCCGCTCCAGGCGCACGTCACCAACCTCGACGCCTCGCCGTTCCTCGGCCGCCTCGCGCTCCTGCGGGTCTACAACGGCACGCTCCGCAAGGGGCAGACCGTGGCGTGGGCCCGTTCCGACGGCAGCATCCGGCCGGTCCGCATCTCCGAGCTGCTGGAGACCCGCGCGCTCGACCGGGTCCCGACCCTCGAGGCCGGCCCGGGCGACATCGTCGCCGTCGCCGGCATCGAGGACATCACGATCGGCGAGACCCTCACCGACCTCGACGACCCCCGGCCGCTGCCGCTCATCACCGTCGACGAGCCCGCGATCTCCGTGACGATCGGCATCAACACCTCGCCGCTGGCCGGCCGCGCCAAGGGCACCAAGGTCACCGCGCGCCAGGTGAAGGACCGGCTCGACCGCGAGCTGGTCGGCAACGTCTCGCTCCGCGTGCTCCCCACCGACCGGCCGGACGCGTGGGAGGTGCAGGGCCGCGGCGAGCTCGCCCTGGCGATCCTCGTGGAGCAGATGCGCCGCGAGGGCTTCGAGCTCACGGTCGGCAAGCCGCAGGTGGTCACCCGGCTGGTCGACGGCGCCGTCCACGAGCCCATGGAGCGGATGACGATCGACGTGCCCGAGGAGTACCTCGGCGCGGTCACCCAGCTCCTCGCCCAGCGCAAGGGGCGCATGGAGACGATGTCCAACCACGGCACCGGCTGGGTCCGGATGGAGTTCATGGTGCCGGCCCGCGGGCTCATCGGCTTCCGCACCCGCTTCCTCACCGACACGCGCGGCACGGGCATCGCCTCCTCGATCTCCGAGGGCTACGAGCCGTGGGCGGGGCCCATCGAGACCCGGGTCACCGGTTCGCTGGTGGCGGACCGGGCCGGCGTCGTCACGCCCTTCGCCATGATCAACCTCCAGGAGCGGGGCTCGTTCTTCGTCGACCCCACGCAGGAGGTCTACGAGGGGATGATCGTGGGCGAGAACGCCCGCAACGAGGACATGGACGTCAACATCACCAAGGAGAAGAAGCTCACCAACATGCGCTCCTCCACGGCGGACACGTTCGAGAACCTCGTCCCGCCGCGGCACCTCACGCTCGAGGAGTCGCTCGAGTTCGCCCGCGAGGACGAGTGCGTCGAGGTCACGCCGACGACGGTGCGCATCCGCAAGGTGGTGCTCGACCAGGTCGAGCGCGCCAAGCAGGCGGCCCGCGCCCGCCGCGCCGAGCCGGTGCGGCCGCGCGGCTGACCACGGTTGACCACGTGACGACGCCGGACGAGACGAGCAGGCCCGACGTCGTGGGTGCGCCCGTCTCGCCGGAGCCCGTGGGCGGCGTGCCGACCGTCCCCGGGGCCGCGGGCGCCGCGGACGAGGTCGACGACGCCCTCGCCGTCCCGCCACCGCCGAGCCTGGACGAGACCCTCGCCCGCAGCCGGTCGATCACGATCGCGGTGTGCCTGGTGACCGGCCTCGTCGTCGGCGTGCTGGGCACCGTGGTGCACCGCGCGGTGCCGCCGTGGGGTCTCGCCGTCGTGCTCCTGACGGCGCTCAGCGCCGCCGTGCTGGCCCGGGCGCTCGCCGGCGGGCTGGGCCTCGCCGTGTACGGCGGGGCGCTGGTGCTCCTCACGCAGCTGATGAGCCAGCTCCGTCCGGGCGACGACGCGATCGTGGCCTCCGACGGCCTCGGCTACGCGTGGCTTCTCGGCGCCGTGCTCATGTGCGCCGTCGCCGCCTTCCTTCCCGCGCGCTGGTTCGGCCCGGGCCGGCGGTGACGTCCGTCGACGCCGAGGACCTCGCCGCGGCGCACCGCGCGGCGATGGCCCGGCTGCCCGCGGGCGTCGCGGTGCTGGCGGCCGCCCGCCCGACGCCGCGGGGCACCCAGCAGGTCGCCGCGACGGTGACCTCGGTGACGTCGGCCTCGCTCGACCCGCCTCTGGTGCTCGTGTGCGTCCACGCGGACTCCCGCGTCCGGGACGTCCTCGACGACGTCGGGACGTGGGCCGTGAGCATCCTCGACGCGACGGCGCAGGCCGACGCGGACTGGCTGGCGACGCCGGGTCGTCCGGTCGTCGACCAGCTCGCCCCGGTGCCGCACCGGGTGGGGGCGGTCTCCGGCGCCGCCCTGCTCGAGCGCGCCCAGGCCTGGCTCGAGTGCCGCACCGTGTGGGTCCACGCCGCCGGCGACCACGACGTCGTCGTCGGGGAGGTGCTGAGCGCCGAGGTGGCCCCGGCGGACCGGGGCGCCCTCGTGCACCGGCTCGGGCGGGTCCGTCCGCTGGGCTGAGGCCGTGCGGTGAGTCCCGCCACACTGCGGGCTCAGCCCTGGGTCCGCCGGGGGAGGCGTCCGTAGCATGGAACGAGGACCGCGGGGCACGGACCCCGCGCGCCGTGCCACCGACGAGAGAGCCCCCCATGGACGTCACGGGCGTCACGCCCCCGCACACCACCGCCGACGAGTCGCCGCTGGGCGACCTCGGGCAGCAGGGCGGGCCACCGCGCCGTCGCTGGCGCGGCGTGCTGGTGGTCGCGGGCGCCGCCGTCGGCCTTCTCGTGGCGGGCTACGCGGCCGCCGCCCTCGTCCTCGCCGACGAGGTCCCGCGCGAGACCACGGTCGCGGGCGTCGCCCTCGGCGGGATGAGCGCCGCCGAGGCGCAGCGCGCCCTCGAGGACGGCCTCGCCGACGTCGCGGCCCAGCCGGTCGTCGTCGTCGCCGGCGAGACGCAGGGCCAGGTGGACCCCGCCACGGTGGGGCTCGCCCTCGACGCCGAGGCCACCGTCGACACCCTCACCGGCGTCACCTTCGACCCTCGCGTGCTCCTCGGGCACCTGGTCGGCCTGGGTGAGCAGCCCGCCGTCTCCACGGTCGACGTCGCCGACCTGGAGGCCGCCGTCGGAGCGCTCGCGGCCGACCTGGACCTCCCGGCCGTCGAGGGCGCCATCGCCTTCGACGGCGACGAGCCCGTCGTCACCGAGCCCGTCGTCGGGCGCGTGACGGACGTCGAGGCGACCGCGTCGCGCATCCAGGAGCAGTGGCTCGAGGGTGAGCCGATCGAGGCCGTGACGATCGACCGGGCGCCGGTGATCGGCGCCGACGCCGTCGAGACCGCGCTGACCACCCTCGCGGAGCCGCTGGTCAGCGCCCCGATCTCGGTGGCCGTCTCGACGGGCCCGGCCACCACGGTCGCCGTCGACGACCTCGTCGCCGCGATCCGGATCGTCCCCGAGGGCGACGCCCT
This sequence comes from Beutenbergiaceae bacterium, assembly GCA_039812565.1. Classification (GTDB taxonomy): domain Bacteria; phylum Actinomycetota; class Actinomycetes; order Actinomycetales; family JAHECE01; genus JAHECE01. The sequence continues at coordinate 258 of JBDIAU010000237.1, read as the reverse complement.
CGTGCTCGACGTCGACGGCGACGCGCTCGCCGCGACCGTGCTGGGCCAGCTCCCGGACGTGGGCACACCGGCGACGGACGCCACCGTGGTCATCGAGAACGGCGCGCCCGTGGTCAAGCCGGCCGCCCCCGGCGTCGGGCTGGACGTCGACGGGCTCGAGGAGGCCGTGGCGGCCGCCGTCGTCTCCGGCGTGGACCGCACGGCGCAGGTGGAGCTGGTCGAGACCGAGCCGACGGTCACCACCGAGGCCGTCCAGGC
>JBDIAU010000236.1:0-4277 GCA_039812565.1 Beutenbergiaceae bacterium | reverse complement strand
AAGCTGCGCGCCGGGGACCTGGTGGGCGGGCAGTACGAGGTGGCGGGCGCGCTGGCGCACGGCGGCCTCGGCTGGATCTACCTCGCCCGGGACCGCAACGTCTCCGACCGCTGGGTGGTGCTCAAGGGCCTGCTCAACGCGGCGGACCCGGACGCGCTCGCCGCGGCGATCGCGGAGCGGCAGTTCCTCGCGCAGGTCGAGCACCCGCTCATCGTGGAGATCTACAACTTCGTCAGCCACGAGGGCTCCGGCTACATCGTCATGGAGTACGTGGGCGGCACCTCGCTCAAGGCGCTGCTCAAGGACCGGATGAAGGCCGCCGGGCGCTACGACCCGCTGCCGCTGGACCAGGCGATCGCCTACGTCCTCGAGATCCTGCCCGCGTTCGCCTACCTCCACGACCTCGGGCTCCTGTACTGCGACTTCAAGCCGGACAACATCATCCAGGTGGGCGACGACGTCCGCCTCATCGACCTCGGCGGCGTGCGCCGGGCGGACGACCTCGACTCCGCCATCTACGGCACGGTCGGCTACCAGGCGCCGGAGGTGCCGGAGGTCGGGCCGTCGGTCGCCTCGGACATCTACACGATCGGCCGCACGCTCCTGGTCCTGGCGATGGAGTTCCGTGGGTACCAGGGCACGTACGTCGCGTCCCTGCCGCCGGTCGCCGAGACCCCGCTGTTCCAGCGCTACGACTCGTTCTACCGGCTCGTGGCCAAGGCCTGCGCGCCGGACCCGGCGGACCGGTTCGCCACGGTCGCCGAGCTGCGGGTGCAGCTCCTCGGCGTCCTCCGCGAGGTGGTCGCCACGGACCGGCCGGGCGACTCCGCGGCGCTGCACGCGGCGCCGTCGCTGCTCTTCGAGGTGCCGCGGGTGGCCGGCTCCGGCCTGGCGTGGCACACGCTGCCCGGGCTCGTGCCGGACTCGACGGACCCGCAGATCGGCTGGCTGGCGACCGTGAGCGTGGAGGAGCCCGCGGCGCGCCTCGAGCAGCTCTCGACGGCGCCCTCGCGCTCGCCCGAGGTGCTCCTGCGGATGGGGCGGGCGGCGCTGCACGCCGGACGCCCCGACGTCGTCCAGTCCGTCGCCGAGGAGCTGCTCACCGCGGACCCGTGGGAGTGGCGGGCCGTGTGGCTGCAGGGCCTGGAGGCGCTGTCGCGCGGGGACGGGGTGGCGGCCCGCTCGGCGTTCAACGCCGTCTACGGGCAGGTCCCCGGGGAGCTCGCGCCGAAGCTCGCCCTCGCCCTGGCCTGCGAGGTCAGCGGGGAGCCGGTGATCGCGGAGGAGCTGTACGGGACGTGCGCCCGCACGGACGCGTCCTACACCCCGGCCGCCGCGTTCGCGATCGCCCGCCTGCGGGAGGCCCGCGGCGACGTGCCGGGCGCCGTCGCCGCCCTCGACCTCGTCCCGCCGACCAGCCGCGCCTACCCCGAGGCCCGACGACGGCGCGCGGGCCTCCTCGCGGCCGCCGACGGCGGGCTGCCGATGCTCGCGGAGGCGCTCGCGAGCGTCGACGGCGTCGCGCTCGACCCGAAGGACCGCGCCGGGCTGCGCTCCGAGGTGCTCGCCGCCGCCCTGGCGCGGGTGCTGGCGCAGGGTCCGGCGCCGACCGTGCGCCTCGGCGGCACCCCGGCCGTGGAGCCGGCGATCCGCGACGACCTCGAGGGCACCTACCGGGAGCTCGCCACGATGGCGGCGAGCCGCGCCGAGCGCGTCGCCCTCGTCGACCGGGCGAACGACGTGCGCCGCTGGACGTTCCGGTGAGCGCCCCGCCGGGCGTGACCCGGACCTGCCCCGTCTGCGGGGAGAACGCCGACGCGGGGTCCCGCTTCTGCGAGGCGTGCGGCGCCGTCCTCGACGACGGCGCGTCCCCGGGCCCGACGGCGGGCGACGCCGCGGCTCCTGCCGCCGTGGCCGCGGACTCGGCCTCACGGGACGCGTCGGCCCCGGACGACGTCCCGACGGCGGCGGTGACCCTCACGCCCGGCGCCGGCCGGGTGCTGGACACCGACACGTCGCTGCCGACCGACCCGGCGCCCGCGCCGGTCCTGGCGCCCTGCCAGGCGTGCGGCGGCGAGGTCGGCGCCGACGGGTACTGCCTGGTGTGCGGGGCGAAGGCGCCCGTGGCACGCGACCACATGGTCGAGCGGCTGCTGCCGTGGGTGGCCGCGGTCACGGACCGTGGCGCTCGGCGCCGTCGGAACGAGGACGCGTTCGCGCTCGCAGGGCAGGACGGGCCGCCCCGGCGGGCCGTGCTCGTCGTGTGCGACGGCGTCTCCTCGGCCCGGGACTCCGACGTCGCCTCCCTCGCAGCCGCGCGGGCGGGGGCCCAGGTGCTCGGCGCGCCCGGACCGCAGGGGATGGGGGTGGCGACCGCGCAGGCCGCCGTGCTCGAGTCGCGGCTGCGGGCCGCGGCGGACGCCGGCAACCGCGCCGTCGTCGCGGCGGTCTCGCCCGAGAACGCGGACAGCCCGCCGTCGTGCACGTGGGTGGCGGTCGTCGTCGAGCCGGGGCGGGTGGTCGCGGCGTCGGTGGGGGACAGCCGCGCCTACTGGGTGCCCGACGACGGCGAGACGGTGCTCCTCACCACCGACGACTCGTGGGCGGCCGAGCTCATCGCCGCCGGGATGCCGCGGGCGCAGGCCGAGGCGGGACCGCACGCGCACGCCATCACCCGGTGGCTCGGCGCCGACGCGCCCGACCACACGCCCCGGACGACGACCCTCGAGCCGGCGGGCCCGGGCTGGGCGCTCGCCTGCTCGGACGGGCTGTGGAACTACGTGTCCGAGCCGGTCGCGCTCGGGGCGCTGGTCCGCGAACGAGCGGGTACCACCGGGGGCGACCCGCTCGCCCTCGCGGCCGACCTCGTCGAGTGGGCCATCGAGCAGGGCGGGCATGACAACATCACGGTGGCGCTCGCGCGCGTCGACGAGGCGTAGCGCGGGCGGGGCCGAGCAGGAGGGAAGGTCGGCATGGCGGAGTTCGCCGCGCGGGTGTACCAGAACGAGTTCCTGGCCACGGGCGCCACGGACGTCCACGCGATCGTCACGGTGACGTGCACCGGTGCGGGGCAGGCCGGCCAGTCCGGGGGTGACGCCGCCGAGATCGTCATCGTCGACACGTCGGGCTCGATGGCCGGCGCGTCGATCGCGGCGGCCCGGCAGGCGGCCGCGGCCGCGATCGACCAGATCATCGACGGCACGTGGTTCGCCGTCGTCTCGGGCAACCACCAGGCGCGGCTCGCCTACCCGGTGAACGTCGGGCCCGCCATGGTGCGGATGTCCCCGGCCACCCGGGCGGCCGCCGCCTACGCGGTGAGCACGCTGCGCGCCGACGGCGGCACGGCGATGGGCACGTGGCTGGAGCTCGCCGCCGCCGTGTTCGGCACGGTGCCCTCGGTGACGCAGCGGCACGCGATCCTCCTCACCGACGGCAAGAACCAGCACGAGTCGCCCGCGCAGCTGACGCAGCGGATCGCCGCCGCGACCGGGAGGTTCCAGTGCGACTGCCGCGGCGTCGGGGCGGACTGGGAGGTCGGCGAGGTGCGGCGGATCGCCACGGCCCTCCTCGGCACGGTGGACCTCATCCCCACCCCCGACCAGATGGCGGCCGAGTTCGCGTCCCTCATGCGGGCGGCCATGGGCCGCGGCGTCGCGAACGCCGAGCTGCGGGTGTGGGCGCCGCAGGGGTCGCAGGTGCTGTTCGTCCGCCAGGTCGCGCCGCAGGTCGAGGACCTGACCGGGCGCCGTCGGGAGGTCAACCCCCTGACCGGCGGCTTCCCGACCGGGAGCTGGGGCGACGAGACGCGCGACTACCACGTGGCGGTCCGGCTGGGCGGGGCGCGGCAGGTGGGGCAGGAGCAGCTCGCGGCCCGGGTGCAGCTCGCGGTGGGCGACCAGGTGGTCACCCAGGCGCTCGTGAAGGCCGTGTGGACCGACGACGACGCCCTCAGCGCCCGGATCAACCCGGAGGTCGCGCACTACACCGGCCAGACCGAGCTGGCCCAGGCGATCCAGGACGGGCTGGCCGCGAAGGCGGTCGGCGACGAGGCGACGGCGACGGCGAAGCTCGGCCGCGCCGTCGAGCTCGCCGCGGAGACCGGGAACGCGGAGGCGACGTCGAAGCTGCGGAAGGTGGTCGACATCGAGCCGGGGACCGGCAAGGTGCGGCTGCGACGACAGGTCGACAAGCTCGACGAGATGGCCCTCGACACCGCGTCGACCAAGACCTCACGGGTCAAGCGATGAGCGTCCTGTGCCCGAACGGGCACACCAGCG
>JBDIAU010000235.1:0-4288 GCA_039812565.1 Beutenbergiaceae bacterium | reverse complement strand
CGGCGACCGTCGTGATGCCGACGACCCCGCCCGCGACGCCGCCTCCGACCTCGCCGGCGACGCCGCCTCCGACCTCCCCGGCGACGCCGCCGAGCCCTGACGCCGGGGCGCCGGTGGCGCCGGCGGTGCCGCTGGAGTGGGTGGTCGAGCGCTGGGTGGACCCGGGCTGGTACGACCTGCAGGACAGCCAGGACCCGTGCCCCTCGCCGGGGCTGCCCGTCGTCGTGCCGCTCACGGTGCGGAGCGTGCTCGTGGGGCGGGTGTCGTTCAGCCGGAACATCCACCCGACGATCGACTGCTCGCCCGACATCGGGGTGAGCCGCCGGCACTGCCAGCTCACGACGGACGGCAGCCGGTGGTGGGTCGAGGACCTGCAGTCGTCGAACGGGACGTACGTGGGGCCCGACAGCGGGCCGCTGCCGACCAAGGCGCTCGTCCCCGGGACCCGGCGCGAGCTCGAGGAGAGCGACCGGATCTACGTCGGGGCCTGGACGCGGCTCGTGGTGCGGCGGGCGACGGAGGAGGAGAAGGCGGGCGGCGTGTGACGACCGCGCCCGTGCCCGGGGGCCCGGCCCTGGGGATGACCGCCCGGCGGTGGCGGACCCGGCGCTCGGCCGCCGTGGCGGGCCTGCTGTTCGGGGTCCTGCTCATCGCGGCGCTCCTGCTGCTGCGCGCGGCCGTCACGGGCGCGACGCTCGGGGACGTCGAGTCCGACGCTCGCCGCCGGCAGCTCATCAGCGCCGGCCTCTCGCTCGTGCCGTTCGCCGGGATCGCGTTCCTGTGGTTCATCGGCGTCGTGCGGGACCAGCTCGGCCGGGTGGAGGACCGGCTCTTCTCGACCGTGTTCCTCGGCAGCGGCCTGCTGTTCCTCGCGATGCTGTTCGTGGGCGCCGTCGTCTCGGCCAGCCTCCTCGACCTCGCCGCCACCGGCGCCCTCGACGACGCCCAGTGGGCGCTCGGCCGGGAGATGACCCAGACGCTCGTGACCGTCTACGCGATGCGCATGGCGGCCGTCTTCACCCTGTCGGTGAGCACGGTGGTGCTGCGGACGCGTGCCGTGCCGCGCTGGATCGCGTTCGCCGGCTACGCGACCGGGCTCACGCTGCTCCTGGCATCGGGCGTCCACCGCTGGGTGGAGCTGCTGTTCCCGGCGTGGGTCCTCCTCCTCGGCATCGCGATCCTCGTGACGCAGCCGCCCCACCGCGACGTCGACCCGCGCCGCGACCCGGCGCCCTGAGCCCACGCCGCGACCCGGCGCCCTGAGACCGCGCCGCGACCCCGCGCCGTGGGCCCCGCGCCCTGCCCTTGCCCGGCTTCGTCAGGAGGGCGGTGGTGCCTGCGGGTCCGCGGTGCTCGGGCGGGCCGGGCGTGGGTGTGGGTGGTCGGTTCCGGGTCGGGGGTCGGGGGTTCGGGGATAGGTGCGGCCCCAGGGAGTGGTCCAGGTCGTGAGCCCGGATGCGGGGTCGCGCTCGACCTGCCAGGTGGTGTGCGTCTTGAGGCGGTGGTGGTGGCGGCACAGGGGGTGGAGGTTTGCCGCGGTGGTCTGCTCGGCGGGCGGGTGGTCGTGCCGGTAGGGGCGCAGGTGGTCGAGGTCGCAGCGGGTCGCGGGGACGCGGCAGCCGGGGAAGGTGCACGTCGGCTCGCGTGCGGTGACGGTGCCGGTGAGGTCGGCGCCGGGTCGGTAGGTGGTCGCGCTGCGTCGGATCACGTCGCCGGTGTCGGAGTCGATCAGGATGCGACGCCAGGTGCCGTCGGCGGCGATGCGCCGGGCCAGGTCGGCGGGGATGGGGCCGTACCCGGTGAGGTCGCCGGGGTGGTCGTCGAGTCCGAGCAGGGTGGTGGCGGCGACGGTGACCTCGATGTGGGGCCGGCGGCGCTGCCGCACCGGCAGGTCCGCGCCGGCGGGCGTCGTGCCGGACTCCAGGACGGCGCGCAGGAGGTCGGTGAGGGCGTCGACGCGACGGGCGTCGGCGGTGCGGGGGTCGTCGGGGGCGTCGGCGGCGTCGGCGAGGGCGTCCAGGGCGGTCAGGCAGGTCATCGCGTCGTCGGCGGGCAGGTAGAGGGTGAGGTGGGCCATGGTGTCGGGGGCGGGGGTGAGGCGGATCCCGCGCCGGTCGGCCTCGGCGGCGGCGCGCTCGGCGGCCAGGGTGGGGACCAGGGTGAGGGCGGCGCGGCGGGCCCGGCGGGCCAGGGTCGGGGCGGTCAGGTCTCCGGCCTGGGGCAAGACGCTGTCCAGGACGACGGCGGCGACCTCGGCGGGTGCAGCGTCCAGCTCGGTGGCCAGGGCTTCGGCCTTGCGGGCGTCGATGGCCCCGCAGCGCAGGGCGTCGGCGATCGGGGGGTAGGTGCTGAGCTGGGCGGCGAGGTCGACGTGCCGCTGGGCGGCGCGACCGGAGACGTGCAGGCGGGTTGCCAGGGCGTCGGTGACGAACTCACCGCGCCCGTGGTGGTGCTCCAGGGCGCTGAGCGCGGCGACGGCGGCCGCCTGGCCGGCGGTTGCCCAGGCCCGGACCCGTTCCCAGGCGGCGACGGTCTCCACGAGCGCGTCCACGCCCAGCCGGTCGACCTCCAGGCGGTCCAGCGCCCCGGCCAGGCTCGCCCCGGGCGGGAGTCGCTCCAGGTGGTCGGCCAGCACCCGGTCCACGAGCCCGTCGCTGACCTCGGCTCCGGGCCTGCTGGCGGGTGCCGTGAGCTCGGCCATCCGCCGCGCGGCCTCGAGGACCGTCAGGACCGTCCGCCCGAGCAACGACTCCGGCAGCACCACATCCACCGGCATCCCATGCCCCGGTGCGACGGGCCCCGGTGCGGCGGGCCTCGGTGCGGCGGGCCTCGGTGCGGCGGGCCCAGACGCGCCCGGCCCCGACGCGCGGGGCCGCGACGTGCCCGTGGTCGCCGTCGTCCTGGCCGCCCTGTCCATGCCCCGCACGCTACGACCGACCACCGACAACATCCACTGACCTGCGGGAACGTCTCTCCGCTCAGCCTTGGCCGGGGTGCCTCCGGGGACGGGTGCGCCGGGCCTCGCCCGCCCGGACGGCGTCGACGGCCGCCGCGGGGCTGCCCCGGAACGCGGGCCCGTGCCCGGGCACCACGACGTCGCCCGCCAGCGGGACGAGTCGGTCGAGCGACCGGCGTGCTTCGGCGGGGTCGGTGTGGAAGAGGTCCGGGAGGAGCTGGGGCCCGGTCTCGCGCAGGAGGGCGTGCGCCGTCGTCAGGGCGTCCCCGGCGACCACGACGCCGCGCTCCGGAAGGTGCAGCACGCAGTGCCCGGACGTATGGCCGGGCGTGTGCACGGCGACGGGGTGCCCGGGCGCGTCGAGCGGGCCGTCGGGGAGCACCCCGACGTCGGGTACGCGCCCGGCGCGTGTGGCGTCGAGGCGGAGGATGTCGAGGACCCAGACGAGCACGCTGGGCCGCCAGGCCCGGCGCAGGAGCGCGCCGGCGCTGACCTGCTCGATCAGGTCGCCGCGGGCGTGCGGCGCCTCGGCGGCGTGGGCGAGGACAGGGGTCCCGTGCTCGCGCCGGAGCCGCTCGGCGTTGCCGAGGTGGTCGGGATGGGCGTGGGTGAGGACGATCGCGGCGACGTCGGAAGCCGCGCGTCCGAGGTGGGAGAGGGACGCGGCCAAGGCGTCCCGGTCTCCGGGGTACCCGGTGTCGACGAGGGTGAGGTCTCGGCCGTCGCCGACGATCACCCAGCCGACGTGCTCGGCGCGTGCGTGCCAGACCTGGTCGGCAACCTCGACGACGTCGACAGCCACGCGCCGGCCCCGGGTGGGGGTCGGTCAGCCGAGGGAGTCGTCGTCCTCGTCGGCGGGAACGGGAGCGATGTGGAGGTCAGACATCGGAGCTAGTCCTCTCAAGGGAGAGTCAAGAACATACAAACTGTACGTCGGACTCGGCGTTTCGGGAAGAGGTTCGTGCTGGGTGGGACCTACGCCCTGCAAGGGGGCCGTCCGGCTGTGGGCGGCGCTGGTGGGGGCCGGTCCGATCGACGGGAGGCGCCCATGTTACGCGTGCTCCTCGCCGTGCGCGAGAGGGGCTGTCGCCGCCGACCGCTCCCGGCCGCCCTGGGCCCTTGGTCCGCCATGCGTGACGCCGCCCGACGACGGCGCCCGCCCCCAGGTCAGGTGGGTGCCAGCCCTGGGCAAGGGCGTGACCAAGATCGTGTGACGGACCTCACACGGGCACGTCGCCCGGGGCGGAGCCGGCCGACGGCGCGACCTCCGGCTTCCCCGGCTTCGCGCGACTCGAGGGTCACATCGTGGTCCACCCGACCGGAGGGTTGCGC
>JBDIAU010000234.1:0-4303 GCA_039812565.1 Beutenbergiaceae bacterium | reverse complement strand
CCACCGCCTCCTGGACCTGCACGCCGACCTCGCCGCCGGGATCGCCCCCACCTTGGACACGAAGGCCCGCCGCCGCCTGGCCCGCTGGCTCCACGCGTTCGTCTTCTCCGGCAAGCAGGACGTCTTCGAGGTCGACGTCGACGCCTACGCCGACGCCCTGGGCCCACCCGGCGTCGCCGAGTACCGGGCCCTGCTGGAGAAGTCCGCCACCGCCGCCGGCGAGGACGACTTCTCGGTCCGGTACGCCCGCGGGCGCCTGGCCGTCCTGGACCGCGACCCCGACGCCATCATCATCGTCATCGGCGAGGGGCTGGACACCCAGTACCGCGTCCTGGCCGTCGTGCAGGCCCTGGACGACGCTCACCTGCCCGACCTCGCCGTCGAGCACGCCAAGCGGGGTCTCACCCTGGCGCACTCCCCCCACGCCGCGGCCCTGGTGCAACGCCTCGTCGACGACGCCGCCGCCCGCGGCGACACCGACGCCGTCCTGACCCTGCGACGCGACGCGTTCACCCGCGACCCGACCTCGACCACCCTCGCGGGCTACGCCGCCGCCGCCCGCACCGCCGGCACCTGGGACGACGACCAAGGATTCGCCGAGACGGTCCTGGCGACGGCCCGCCCGTGGGAATGGATCGGCGTGCTCCTGGCCGCCGGACGCGACGACGAAGCCTGGGAGTTCGCCGTCGCCCACCCCGACACCGCCGCCAGCCAGTGGGACCAGCTGTGCGCCCGCCGGCAGCGGACCCACCCCGCCGACACCCTCCCCCACTACCAGCGGCTGATCACCGAGACCCTGGCCACCACCGGGCGCGGGAGCTACCTCACCGCCGCCCGGCTCCTTGTCCGCCTCCGCGACGCCAGCACCGCCGCCGGCACACCCGCCACCTTCACCACCTTCATGGCCGCCACCACCGAAGTCAACCGACGACGCCCCACCTGCATCGACGCCTTCACCCGCGCCGGCCTCATCCGAGCCGACCGCAGCGTCATCGCCTGATCGCTCTCGCCGACGACCGCGCGGGCCGAGGACGACCTGGACGAAAGCCCGTGTGACACGGCAACCGAGGGCGTACCCGGCCCCGGAGCGTTCGCCTTCCGTGTCGGCTTCACGACCTCCGCGAGCCGAGCCGCGTCATCGAGGAGGCGAAGGTGGTCGTGGCTGAGGCGAGCGACCGGAGTGCGGAGCACCAGCGGCTTCGGCTCGGGAGCCTCGCTCAGGCGCCAGTCGTACCCGATCAGCTCGGCTCGCAGCAGGGCCGTGACGTCGCAGAGCAGGGCGTACCGCAGTGCGCTCCACCCCGTGTAGCCGGAGAAGGCCGCCATCCGCGCGGGACCCCGCCGGGTGGGCGCGTGGGGCGGCGCGGCCGTCTCGCGGTCAGCGAGCCACAGCGAGCCACCCGTCATGAACGACGATCTCGGAACGTCGAGGCGCACCCGTTCGGGGTCGACGAGAGCCCAGCTCCCGTCGTCGAGCCGAACCTCGACGAGCCAGTGCGCCCGCCACTGCCCGGCCACGAGGTAGTCAGCCGCCCCGGCACGCGCTCGAACAGCGACGCCGAGGTGCCGCAGCATGCCGGTCATGAGCAGCGCGTGGTGGTCGCAGGACAGGACCAGCCTGTCCTCCGGCTTCACGTCCACCGCCCGGCCGAGGCGCGCCTGCCTGAGCCGGCCGTCGTCGAGGATGGACGCCACCGTCGAGTGGCGGGCGTGGTCCACCTTCGAGCTCACCCCTGCGCGCCGGGCGCGGCCCCCAGCCCGACGCGCGTCCTGAGGATGGATCAGGACACACCTCACCCGGGCGCAGGCGTGCGCGACGTGCGAGGTGTCGGACGGCCCCATGGCGAACCCGACCCTGCCCCAGTCGTCACCGTCAGCTCCACGGCCGGATGCTAGGGCCGGCGGTCGGGCGCGGTTGTGGCTGCGCCGCGCCGCCTCGCGATCAGGTGAGTGCCGGCCGCGGCCGTCCCGCGGGCACGACGTGGCGAGACCTGACCCGGTCGGGCGCCGTCGTCCCCTGCTCGCGTCGACGACTCCGCATGCGCTGGGCGTTGACAGCCGCGCCGCCCGGCCGCCTAGCATCGAACTGTGACCGCGGAGGAGCCGAGGCCCTCGCAGGCCGAGACCGACCGGGCGCTGGGCAGGGTCGACCGGTTCGTCGCCGTCGGGCGTGATCTCGCCCGACAGCCGATGCTCGCCAGGCCGACCTATGCCGTCGCCCTCGAGCACCTGGTCGAGGTCGTCCAGATGCTCCTGGATGCCAACGAGAACATGGCGCGCTGGCTCGGCAGGTTCACGCAGTTCGACTTCGGCGGCGACGGCGCTCGGTCACGATTCCTCGACCTGGTCGCCCGGTACCGGACGGCGAAGTCCGGGCCGGAGCTGCGGGAGATGAAGTGGCCCTGCGGCGACATCCGCCAGATCTACGACACCCAGATCCGGCCCGGGATCACCGACGTGTTCGTCCAGGCCGAGGCACCCCAGGACCAGGTCGACCGGCTGGATGCCGCCTTCCGCGGGCTCGGCGACGCCGACGAGGACATGGTGGCCTTCATCTACGAGACCGTGGTGGGCGGGATCGACGAGTTCCTCGAGCAGGCGGAGCCCGCCGTCGACCGGGACGACCTCGACGCCGCCGAGCAGGCCCGGCTCCGGTTCAAGGTGGGCGCGCGCGACCTCTCCGCGCACCTGGACCAGCTGGGGGGAGGGCTCGCCGACCTCCTCCTGGACTTCGCGCGGGTGGCGGGCCGCCCGGTCCGCCTCCGGGTCCGGGGCGTCGACCCGGAGCAGCGCCGCACCTGAGCAGGTCAGGGCCGACGTCGACCCTCGGGTCGCGGGGCGCTGCCGAAGTAGTGCTCCGCGCGCTGCTGCGCGTACGCCAGGCCCACCCGGATCGCCTGGTCGACCTCGCCCCGATCCGCGGGGTCGGACGAGGGGGCGCGCCAGTCGAGCCGCGCGGTGTCGACGCGCGTGACGTCCCGCAGCGTCTCGCCATCCGGGCCTCCGTGCCGCGGGGCGCGCAGGATCGCCTCGTACAGGCCGGCCTGGGCGACGAGGATCCGCCACAGGACGGGGCGCGTGCGGGGGTGGAAGTCGCGGAACAGGTACCCGATCCGGTCGAACGCGCGGCGCACCGTGCTCGACCCGTCCGCGAGCGCCGCTTGGAACTCCAGGTAGTCGAGGATGCGGTCGTCGTCCACGACGAGGGACGTGACGGCGTCGTCGAGGATCCCCCGCGGGACGCCCTGCTGCCAGTACCTCCGGGGGTCACGCGCCCTCAGCTCGGACGCCCCTTCGGCGTGGGGCTGGTACTCGAGCCGGTCCTCCAGCGGCACGGCCGGCTCACCACGCCCGGCGAGCTCGAAGTCGTCCGTGAACGAGTCCATGAGCACCCGGACCACGGTGTACTGCCACAGGACGTCGGCGTCGATCGACAGGTCGAGGTGCGTCAGGCGTCGACGCAAGAGCCTGCCGACGCTCAGCGGCGCGATCAGGCGGTAGTACGTGGAGCTCGAGTAGTAGCCCCGGCTCAGCCACGACGCCCCCGGGTCGAGATTCCCGGCGGCCGCGGTCCGCGCCAGACCGTAGATCCGCCCCAGCGCCCGTTCGCTGTGCTCGGAGAGCTGGAAGAGCAGCGGCGCGCACTCCTCGTACAGACGCTTCCTGGCCTCGAACTCGTAGGCCACCCAGGCGTCGCGTGACGTCGCCCTCGCCGCCAGCTGATCCTTGAGCGTCTCGAGCTCCGCAGCGCTGTCCGCGCTCCGCCTCTGCGCCCTGAGGGAACCCGCCAGGCTCACGACGGCGACGAGCACCGAGGAGATCGCGACGAGGAGCGCCGCCGTCACCTCAGGATCCACGACGCGGCCCTCCCGGCGCCGTCGCCCCGGCGCGGGCGGTCGAAGGCATCCGCCCCGGCCCGGTGCTCAGAAGCCCTCCGAGACGTCGACCCACGGCGAACGCCAGGCCGGCGCCTCGAACGGCTCGGCCCAGTACGCCGTCTCCCGGGCGATCTTCCCGTCGCGGAGCTCGAAGATGAACACCGTCCGATACACGGCGCCGCCGCCGTAGTCGAGCGTCGCCTCGGCGACCACCAGGTCGCCCGAGTCGACGATCCGGCGCGGCGTGATCGTGGGGAGCTGCGGGAAGGCGCCGTAGATCGCACGGCGGTTGTCGCCGCCACGGACCTTCTCGCCGGACTGGGGCCAGTCCATGACGGCGTCCTCGTGGAACAGCTCGTCCATGACCGCGATGTCGCGGTCGTTGAGGCAGTCGATCAGCCGCTCGACGACGCGGCGGTTCTCGT
>JBDIAU010000233.1:0-4309 GCA_039812565.1 Beutenbergiaceae bacterium | reverse complement strand
GACGGGGACGCTCGCCGGGGCGCTCGGGGTGCGCCCGGAGAAGATGCTGCTCGGCCCCGCGCTGGGCCTGGCCGCCGGCGCGGCGCTGCAGCGGTGGCGCCCCGACGCGCCTGCCGGGTGGGTGGCGGCGGGGACGATGGTCGCGTACCGGAGCCTCTCGGCCGCGGCGTTCCGCACGCCGCAGGTCTCGCTGCTCGCCGACCGGCGCCCGGCGGCCGACCTGCCGTTCGTCGTGCCGCGGGCGGCCCGCACCCGGGTGGTCGGAACCGAGTACGTGCGGGACCTCGCCGCGACGCTGGGCGGCACGTACGTCGCCGACGCGCCCGACGTCGGGATCGTCGCCTCCGTGGACGACCTCGCCGGCCCCGAGCTCGACCCGGCCGCCCTGGACCCGCTGGTCCGTGAGTTCTACGAGCACACGACGCGCTTCCGCCTCGACATCGACCCGCAGTGGCGGGCGTGGGTCCGCCCGGGGTACCTGCTCTACCGGTCCCTCGTCGCGCGGCCGCTCGGTCAGGCGCGGGTTCCGATGAACCAGCGCGAGGCGCAGCGTGGCATGCGCAGCCGGATCGACACGATCGAGCTCGAGCCGGGGGCGGGCGTGGCCGTGCGCGGCTGGATCCGGACGTTCGCGGACACGGACGAGCCCATCTACGTCGGGATCTACACGACGTACCGCCACGGCGAGCGCGGCTACGTGAGCGTCGGGTTCCCGCTGCCCGAGGCGAGCTTCACGGCGACGCTCGCGCCGCGCCTGCGGCCCGACGGCGGCCTCGTGCTCACGAGCGAGGGGCACGACGGCCAGTCCGGGCACTACCTCTCGTACGTCGACGCCGAGGACGGCCGGCTCACCGTGGTGGCCGTGCCGGGCTTCGCCGAGCGGCTCGACGTCCACGTCACCGGCGGCGAGCTGCGCGCCGAGCACGCGTTCTCCCTGTTCGGCCGGCCGTTCCTGGTGCTGCGGTACACGATGCACCGCAAGGCGCCGGTCGCCTGAGGCTCAGGGGGGGGCGGCTCAGGGGGCGCGGCCCTGCCGGGCGAGCTCGACGGCGCGGGCCACGCGGGCGGCACGGGTGGCCTCGCGCTTGGCGGAGACGACGGACCAGAGCAGCTGCCGACGCCCGCTCGGCGGGAGGCTCTCGTACCCCGCGCGCGCGGCGGGGTCGGCGTCGAGAGCGGCGGCGAGGTCGGCGGGCACCTCGAGCGCGTCGACGGCGTCGAGCACGGTCCACGAGCCGTCGGCGCGGGCGGCCTCGACGGCGGCGAGGCCGGCCGGCGCCATGAGGCCCTGCGCGGTCAGCTCGGCGACGCGTGCCTTGTTGGTCGCCGCCCACGTGCTGCCGCGCTTGCGGGGCGCGACGTAGATCCGGGAGCGGTCGGCGTCGACGCGTCCGGCGGTGCTGTCGACCCACCCGAAGCAGAGCAGCTCCCGCACCAGCTCCTCGTAGTCGAGCGTGCGCCGCGCCGAGGACGCCTTCGGCGTCACCACCCAGACCCCCGACGACGACGCGTGGTTGGCCTCGAGCCAAGCGCGCCAGGCGGCGCGGTCGGCGGGCTCGACCCACTCGGCGGTGTCGAGGCGGGAGGGCATGCCCCGCATCCTCGCCGCCCGGGGTGCCGGACGTCGAGCCGTGCCCGGGCCGCGGTGAGACGATCGACGTGCGGGGCGTCGGCCCCCGGCGCCCGCGGCCACCCGGCAGGAGGGAGCGGGCCGTGACCGGTCAGCAGAGCACGAGCACGGGGCCGGAGGACGTCGGAGCGGACGGTCCCGGCCCGGACGACGCCGACGTCCAGGGCGCGTGGACCGCGCCGCCACCCGGGCCCGACGTCGACGTCGAGGACGCGCCCACGATGGACGGCCCGCCGGTGGTCGTGCGCGTCGTGTACGACGCCCGGGCGCGGGACGAGGCGCTCGCGCTCGCGGACGCCGCCGAGGCGCTCGGCTACACCACGGAGAGCGTCGACTGGCTCGACTTCCGCGAGGACGGCGACGGTCCGATCACGAGGTTCGTCCCGACGAGCACCGTGGTGCACGACCGCTGGTCCCACGCCGCGGCCGCGCGGCTGCAGGAGGCCCTCGCGCCGGGGTACGCGCTGGTGGAGGAGCCGCTGCGGGTGCCGGGCGTCGAGTGGCACCTGCCGGGTGTCACGGTGCTCGTGACCCCGCCGGCCTGAGCGGGGCTCGTCGTGGCGCCGCGTCCGCGTCCCGCCGTGTCGGCCGCCGAGCGGCTCGCCGCGGCCGCGGGCGGTCGCGACCGGGTGCTCGACGCGGTCAAGGCGTTCGCGCTGCTCGTCGTGGTCATCGCGCACTCGATCGCGTGGGACGTCGGGACGGGGACGCCGGCCAGCGTCCTCGACCTGCGGCCCGACATCGCCTGGGCCACGTGGACGCTGCAGATCCTGCCGCTCTTCTTCGCGGCCGGCGCCGTCTCGAACCTCGGCTCCTGGAGTCGGCGGGCGGACGCCGGGGTGTTCCTGCGCCGCCGCCTCCTGCGACTCGGGACGCCCGGCCTCGTCTACTCCGGCTTCTGGACGGCGCTTCTCCTGCCGCTGGTGCTCGTGGTCCCGCTCGCGGAGCTCGCGGGGCGCTTCCTCAGCCAGCTGCTGTGGTTCCTCGGCGTGTACGCGGCCGTGGTTGCGGCGGTGCCGTGGACCGCGCGCTGGACGCGGCGTCCGGTCCTCACGCTCGCCCTCTGGACGGCGGCGATCGTGGCCGTCGACGCGCTGCGCTGGAACGTGGCCCCGGGGCTCGGCTGGATCAACCTCCTGCTCGTCTGGGGCTTCGTCCACCAGGTCGGGTACCACCTCCCGGCGCTCCGGCGACGGCGTCCGGCGCTCCTGGTCGCCGGCGCCGTGGCAGCCATCGGTGCCGCGGTGGCGCTCGCCGTCGTCGGCCCGTACTCGTCGTCGATGGTGTCCTACGCGGGCGACCCCGAACCGTCCAACATGTCTCCCCCGACCGTGGTCGTGGCCCTCTACGGCCTCGGGCTCGTGCTCGCGCTGGCGGCGCTGTGGCCGGCCCTCACGAGACTCCTCGCGCACGACCGGCTGTATCTCGTGGTCGCGGCGTTCGGGTCGCGCGCCGTGGGCATCTACCTCTGGCACATCCCGCTCGTGGCGCTCGTCGCCGGCGCGGCGTGGGGGCTCGGGTTCGCGGCCGCGCCGTTGAGCCCGGTGTGGTGGGGTGTGCACGTGCTCGGCTTCGCCGTCGTGCTCACGGGGGCGTGGTTCGTCGCCGGCGTGGCCGGACGCGGCGATCGGGCGCTTCAGAGGTGGGGAGCGGCGCGTCCGCGCCGCCCGCTGCCGGTGCTGCCCTTCGCCGTGGCCGTGCCCCTGGCCGTGCTCAGCATGTCGCCGACGGGTTTCGCCACGTGGTGGGGGCCCGGGCTGCTCGGCGTGCCCTCGTCGAGCGTCCTCAACCTCGCGGTGCTCGCGGTCGGCTGGTGGGGACTCGCGGTCGGCGCCGGCACGGCGGGCGAGGACGGCGCCGCCGCCGGCGGTCAGGCGCCGCAGCGCCTCACCCCGACCTGAGCGCCTCGTCGCTCCACCGGGCCGTGGCGGCGTGCCCGAGCAGCAGCTTCGGGTAGTAGACCCCGGCGAACCAGGGCGCCCGGCGCGACGGTCCGAGGGCGACGTCGAGGGCGACTCCCCCGAGCGTGAGCGCGACGCCGAGCGGCGCGCGGTGGCGGCGCCATCGGCGGATCGCGGCCGTCGCCGCCAGGAGGTAGGTGTAGTGGGCACCCGCCCACACCCACGGCGGCACGCGTCGCCGCTCGGCGCGGTCGAGCCAGGCGACGACGGCCGGGTGGACGTGGGCGGCCGCGAACCGCAGGTGCTCGGCGTCCCCCTGGCCCGGGCGCTCGTACCAGCGCGCGCAGGCGAGGGTGTTGTTGGCCAGCGCGCCGCCCCACAGGTCGAGGGCGACGGCGCTCGCGACGGCCTGGTCGGTCGGGCCCCCGCCGCGCAGGCGGACGACCAGCGGCGCGAGCACGCCACCGAGGAGGGCGACGCCGAGGATCCCGGCGGTCTGGGGCGCCGTCGTCTCGGGGCCGACGAACTCGCCCCAGGCGCGGCGAACCTCGTCGAGCGCCGTGGGGCGCCGAGCCGGACCGCGTGCGCGCACCCCACCATCATCGACCGTTCGGGGCCGTCGCGGAGCGTGTGCGACGGCGGCGGGGCAGGTGTGCGGCGTCGCGCGTCGTCCCCAGCGGGCCCGCGCTCCCGCGGCGTCCACAGGGAGGCTCTCGGGCGGGCCGGTGTCGGTGCCATGACGTAGGATCGTACACATGTTCGAAGCGAGCGGGAGCGG
>JBDIAU010000232.1:0-4313 GCA_039812565.1 Beutenbergiaceae bacterium | reverse complement strand
GGACGCGCCGCACGCCCCCGCTGCCCGGGCGGGCGGGCGCCCGGGTGAGATCCTGCGCCGGTGATCGCCGGACCGGGACCGTGGCCCCTGCCCCTGCGGATCCTGGGCACCGGTGCGTACGTCCCGTCCCGGCAGATCCCCTCGGAGCACCTCGACGCCGTCAACGGCCGCCCGGCCGGCACCACGCTCGCCGCCTCCGGCGTCCGGGTGCGCCGCTGGGCCGACACGCACGAGACCTCCTCCCACATGGCGGCGGCCGCGCTGACCGACGCGGCCGCGGCCGGCGGCGTGGGGCTCGGCGAGCTCGACGCGGTCCTCGTGGGCGCCGTCGTGCCCGAGCAGCCGATGCCGACGACGGCGGTCCTCACCCTGCGCCGCCTGGGCCTGGGCGACGGCCGAGTCGAGGCGTTCGACGTCAACGCGTCGTGCCTGGGCTTCCTCACCGCCCTGGAGATCGCCGCGCTCGGCGTCGCCGTCGGGCGCTGGCGGACGGTCGGCGTCGCCGCGGTCGACGTCGCCTCCAAGGGCCTCGACCACGGCGACGTCGAGTCGAGCTCCCTGTTCGGCGACGGCGCCGGCGCCGCCGTCGTGCGGCGCACGGCCGACGGCGAGGGCTCCGGCGTCCTCGCGCTGCGGATCGGCTGCTGGCCGGAGGCCGCCGACCTGTGCCGGATCGACGCCGGCGGCACCCGGTGGAACACCACCACCCCGCCGCCCGACGCCCGCTCGTACCTCTTCCGGATGGACGGGCGCGGCGTCCTCAAGCAGGCCGCCGCCCGGCTGCCCGGCGTGCTCGCCGCCCTCTTCGAGGAGGCCGGCCTCACGCCGGACGACGTCGACGTCGTCGTGCCCCACCAGGCGTCCGGCGTCGGGCTGCGCTACCTGCGCGAGAAGCTGGGGTTCCCCGCGCACGCCGTGGTCGACGTGCTCGGCGAGCGGGGCAACCAGGTGTCCGCCTCCCTGCCCGTCGCCCTCCACGAGGCGGTGGCCTCCGGGCGGCTGCGGCGCGGCGGCACGGCCCTCGTGCTCGGTACCGCGGCCGGGCTCTCCGTCGGCGCGGCGCTGGTCCGGTACTGACGTGCCGTCGTCGTCGGCCGCGGACGTGCGGCTGGACCTGCTGGTGACCGGCTCGTGCACCCAGCTCGAGGCGCTGGCCCGGCGCGGCGGCGCCTGGCGGGCGGTCACCTTCCCCGCGCTCGTCGGCGTCGTGCATCACCCGAGCGCCGGCACCCTGCTGCTGGACACCGGCTACACCCCGCGGTTCCACGCCGCGACGGCCCGCTTCCCCGCCTCGCTCCACGCCCGGCTCACGCCCGTGACCTGCGCGCCCGCGGACACCGCGGCGGCGCAGCTCGCCGCCGCGGGGGTCGCGGCCACCGACGTGCGGACGGTGGTCCTGTCCCACCTGCACGCCGACCACGTCGCCGGCGTCCGAGACTTCCCCGCCGCCCGCCTCGTCGCGCGGCGGCCCGCGCTCGACCTCGCGGTGCGAGCAGGCGCCCGCGGGAGCCTGCGTCACGGCGTCCTGCCGGACCTCCTCCCGGACGACGTCGCCGCCCGGGCGACGGCGGTCGAGGACCTCCCGGCGGCCCGCTGCCCGGGCTGGCTCGCCGCGCTCGGCCCGTGCCACGACGTCCTCGGGGACGGGACGGTGACGGCCGTCGCGCTGCCGGGCCACCAGGCGGGCCACCTCGGCCTGCACGTGCGCACCCGCGGGCGGGACGTCCTGCTCGTCGGGGACGCCGCCTGGTCGACGCGGGCGATCACGCACCTCGAGCTCCCCCACCCGGCGGTCCGGGTCCTCACCCACGACTGGCCCGCCTACCGGCGCACGCTGCTCGCGCTCCACCGCCTCACCCGGCGCCACCCGGACGTCCTCGTGGTGCCCACGCACTGCGCGGAGGGGATCGCACGAGCCCGCGCGGCGCTCGCGGAGGCGGCGTGAGCCCCGCCGCGCCGCCCGTGCGCCGCGCCGCGGTCCTCGCCTCGTACGTCGCGACCCGGCGTCGCCGGTTCGCCGACCGGGGCGCGCTGGAGGCGTGGCAGCAGCGGCGGCTGCGCCGGGTCCTGGCCCGCGCACGCGAGCGCTACCCCTTCTACGCCGACGTCCCCGACGCCAGGCTCGACGCGTTCCCGGTGCTCGACAAGGCCGACGCCGTCGCCCACTTCGCCGCCCTCACCGATCGGGGCGTCGACCTGGCCGAGTGCCTCGCCGTCGCTCGCGAGGCCGAGGCCCGGCGCGACTTCACCGCGACCGTGGCGGGCCTGTCGGTGGGGCTGTCCAGCGGCACGTCGGGGCGTCAGACGGTGTTCCTCACCTCGCCGGCCGAGCGCGCCCGCTGGGCCGGCACCGTCCTCGCGAAGGCGCTGCCCCACGGCCTGCTCGCCGGCGCCCGCGTCGCGCTCGTGCTGCGGGCCGGCGGCCCGCTGTACGCCTCGGTCGGCTCCCGCCGGGTCGCCTTCCGCTTCCTCGACCTCGCCACGCCGACCGTCGAGCACCTGCCCGCCCTCGCGGCCTTCGCCCCGACCGTGCTCGTCGCGCCCCCGCGCGTGCTGCGCGAGCTCGCCGCGGCACGGCTCGCCGGGGACCTCGACGTCGCGCCGCAGCGCGTGCTGTCCGTCGCGGAGGTGCTCGACCCGCCGGACCGGGCGGCGGTCGAGGCGGGCCTGGGCGTCCGGGTCGACGAGGTGTACCAGGCCACCGAAGGCTTCCTCGGGATCAGCTGCGACCGGGGGACGCTGCACCTCAACGAGGACCTCGTGGTCGTCGAGCGCGAGCCGCTCGACGGCGACGGCCGCAGGTTCGTCCCCGTCGTCACGGACCTCTTCCGCACGTCGCAGGCCGTCGTGCGGCGACGTCTCGACGACGTCCTCGTCGCCGCGCAGGAGCCGTGCCCGTGCGGCGACCCCGCCCTGGCGCTCGACGCCGTCGTCGGCCGGGCCGACGACGTCCTCCTCCTGCCGCGGGCGGGCGCCGGCGCGACGGCGCCACTCGTCGCGTTCTACCCCGACTTCGTCCGGGCGGCCGTGCTCGGCGCCGGCGGCGTCGAGGACTTCCGCGTCGTCCAGCGCGCGCCGGGGACGCTCGAGCTGGCCGTCGATCCTGCCCCTGCGCTCCCGGCCGCCGCGGCGGCCCTGGCCGCGGCGCTGCGCGGCGCCGGGCTCGTCCCGCCTGCCGTGGTGAGCGTCCCGCTCAGCCCAGAGCCGCGGCTGACGAAGCTGCGCCGGGTCCGCCGGACGTTCCCGGACCCGCTCGCCCGTCGAGCACCCGCCGCACCCGCCGCTCCACGGCGCTGAGCGGGTCGTACCGGGCGGCGGCGACGGCGAGGCGCACGAGCGGTACCGGGTCCAGGGCGAGTGCGCGCTCGACCGCGGCCGCGACGCGGCGCGGCTCGAACCGGCGGACTCGGACCCCCGCCCCCGCGGCGAGGACGCGGGCGGCGTAGTCGTGCTGGTCGTAGTCGTGCGGGACGACGACGGCGGGTCGACCCGCCCGCACCGTGCTGTAGGTGATGCCGGCGCCGCCGTGGTGGACGACGGCGTCGCACAGGGGCACGACGGCGTCGTACGTCAGGTGGTGGTGGACGTGCACGCGGCCGTCGACGACCGCCGGCTCCGCCGCCCGACTCACCTCCCCGAGGCTGACGAGCACGGTGTGGGACGGGAGCAGCTCGGCCAGGCGCCGGACCCGCTCGGGCAGGTCGGCCTTCGCCCAGCCGAGGTGGGTGCCGAGGGTGACGAGCACGAGCGGGCCGTCCGGCAGGTCCGGCGCCTCGGGCGCCCCGGGCGTGGCCGTGACCGGCCCGACCATCTCGAAGTGGGCCGGCCAGTCACGCGGCAGCTCGAGCTCCCGCATCCCCAGCCCGAGGATGCCGTGCGGGGAGTACGCCGCCTCCGTGCCGTCGGCCCGGTAGACCGTGACGCCGGCGGCGCGGAAGCGGGACGCGAGGGTCGCCTCGAACGTCCGCTTCGCCGTCCGGGTGGCGACGCGCCCCGCGGCGTCCCGCAGCGCGTGGCCCGGGTGCCGGGCCGGCCCCCACCCGCCGCAGTAGGCGGGCGTGCCGCGGCGGGTCTCCAGGACGAAGGGCGTCGGCATCGTGGTCAGCCAGGGGATCGCGTGCTCGTCGGCCACGAGCCCGGCGACCGGTGCGGTGAAGTCAGCGAGCACCAGGTCCGGCCGGTCGCGGCGGACGATCGCGTCGAGCTCGGCCCGCGCCCGGGGCAGGAGGGCGAGGTTCGCGGCGAGCTGGCGGCGCAGGCGCAGCGGGTTGCTGCGGACCGGGCCCGCCGTGTCGGCGATCGCCTCGAGCACG
>JBDIAU010000231.1:0-4325 GCA_039812565.1 Beutenbergiaceae bacterium | reverse complement strand
GGCGGCGACGCCGAGGACGGTCGGGGTCGCGCCGTCGAGGGCCGCGACCGCCGCCACCTCTCCCCCCGCCTCGACGGCCGCGCCGGCGACCGGCTCCACGCCCAGGACCGTGGCGAGCCCGGCGAGGTCGTCCGGGGCGGCCACCACGTCGACGTCGGGGCGCCCGGTCGGGCTCGGCGAGGGCTCGTCACCCTCCGGCGCCGGCACGGGCCAGCCGGTCACGTCACCCACGGCGAGAACCGTCGTCGTACCCAGCCGGTCCAGCTCGGCGGCCAGCACGTCCTCCGCGGCGGCGGAGGCACCCGCGGC
Organism: Beutenbergiaceae bacterium; assembly: GCA_039812565.1. GTDB lineage: Bacteria > Actinomycetota > Actinomycetes > Actinomycetales > JAHECE01 > JAHECE01. The sequence goes on along the minus strand of JBDIAU010000231.1, from coordinate 4,016 downwards.
GGCGAGCGCCGGGGCGCCGAGCACGACGGCGAGCGACGCCGCCTCGAGCTGCGCCGCCGGATCGGCACCGGCGAGCACCACCACCGGCGCGTGGTCGAACATCGCGCGGCCGGCCTCGAGGGCCAGCGCGGAGGCGTCGGCGGGGGCGAGGACGGTCGTCGCGGCCTCGGGAGCGGTCGCGGACGCCGTGACGGTGGTCGGTGCCGGGGCGGCACCGGCGTCCGGCGGCGTGCAGGCCGCGACGGTCGCGACGAGGAGGACGGACAGGGCGGCCGCGAGGCGGCGGGTGACGCGCAGGGCAGGCTCCGGTGCTGAGGGCGAACAGCGTGCGCAGCCACCATAACCACGAACCCCCGGCCCGCCGCGACCGCCGACACGCGTGCACGTGGCCCGATGCCGGGCGCGGACGCCACCCGTTCGACACACTGTCGCCCATGCGTATCGGCGACCCCCGCAGGATCGAGCTCGACATCTCGACGCGGACCGGAGTCCTGCTCGGCGGGTTCATGAACGGGCTGTCGTTCCAGCCCAACCTCATCTCCCGCGGCAGCACCGGTCAGGCGATCATCTCCGGCGTCGCCGCGGCGTCCGCCTTCGGCTGGGCGTCCGCGTCGCACTCGGTGCTGCGGTCCGTCGCCAACCGCCTGCCCGGCACCCACACGTCGATGGCCGGCCGCGCCGGCACGGGCGCCGTCGTCGACGCGGCGGCGGCGGTCGCGGGCCTCGCCGTCGCGGCCGCCCTGCCCGTCCGTGAGGGTGAGCGGCCGGTGCGCGCGCTGACCCGCCTCGCGGGGCAGTCGACCACCGCGATGGCCGTCGCCGGCCTCGCCGCCGACGCGCTCGAGATCCGCCGCGGCAAGCGCGGCAACAAGGCCGGCTCCGCCCTGGCCGCGCTGCTCACGTGGGGCGCGGGCTACGCGCTCTCGCGCCGAGGCGAGGGCGGCTCGGTCGCCCGGGCCGGCGAGGGGCCGCGCGAGGACGTGGTCCGCGAGGTCGACCTCACCAAGGCGACCGCCGCGGGCGCCGCCGTCACCGCCCTGCTCCTCGGCGCGTCCTGGGCGGAGTCCCGCCTCAGCGGGCTCGCCGCGAGCGGCGCCGCCCGGGCCATCGGCGGCGAGGCGGACGACCACCGCACCCTGGGCCGGGCGATCGTCTGGGCCGGGCTCAGCGCGGCCGGCTGGTGGGGGCTGGCGCAGGTCAACGCCAAGCTCGCCGTCGCCGGCACCGGCCTGGAACCGGCGCACGCCCAGGCCCCGACGGCGCCCGAGGTCACCGGCGGCCCGGGCAGCGTCATCGGGTGGGAGGTGCAGACGCGAGAGAGCCGCCGGTGGCTGTCCATGGCCCTCACCCCGCAGGCGATCGAGGAGATCATGGGCGAGCCCGCGGAGCAGCCGATCCGCGTCTACTCCTCGCTCGACGCCGCCGAGACCGAGGAGGAGCGCGCGGCGCTGCTGCTGGCCGAGATCGACCGGACGCAGGCCCTGCGCCGGCCCGTGTTCGCCCTGTTCTCCCCCACCGGCTCGGGCTACATCAACTACGTCGCCACCGAGACGCTCGAGCTGCTCACACGCGGCCGGTGCGCCTCGGCGGGCATCCAGTACTCGGTGCTGCCCTCCGCGCTCTCGCTGACCAAGGTCGGCACGGGCGCGCACCAGACGCGCATCGTCGTCAACGGGGTGGTCGAGCGCCTGCTCGCGATGCCCGCGGACGAGCGCCCGCGCTTCTTCCTCTTCGGCGAGTCCCTCGGCTGCCACGTCAGCCAGGACATGTTCACCGGGCAGGGCATCAGCGGGCCCGGCGGCATCGGGCTCGACGCGGCGATCTGGATCGGGACGCCGGCCGCCTCCGAGTGGCGAGAGCAGCTGTGGGGCCGCCGGTCCCTCGCCCGCCGCCCAGGGGTCGGCCCGGGGCCGGCCTTCCTGCCCCGCTCGATCGGCGACTGGGTGGAGCTGCCGCCCCACGAGCGCGCCGAGGTGCGCTACCTCCTGCTGCAGAACGGCAACGACCCGGTGCCGAAGTTCGCGACGCCGATGCTGTGGCGCCGCCCGGCCTGGCTCGGCCCCGACGACGAGCGCCCGCCCGGCGCGCCCCGCCGGACGTGGTGGCTGCCGGTGACGACGTTCTTCACGACGTTCATCGACCTGCAGAACTCGCTCAGCCCGACCCCGGGCGTCTTCGCGGAGGGCGGCCACGACTACCGCCTCGTCATCCCGCAGACGATCCGCGAGGTCTTCGCCCTCGACGCCACCACCGAGCAGATGACGCGGGTCGAGGAGGCGCTGCGCCGTCGGGAGCTCGTGTGGGAGGTCCGGCGGCGCTGGACGGCGGCGCAGGCGAAGCCGGCCGAGGAGCGGGAGGCGGCGCTCGACGACGTCGTGGCGCGCGTCTCGCGGTGGACCGGCACCGAGGCCGACCGGGCCGCCGTCGAGGAGCTGGTGGCCGCCGTCGTCTGACGGCGGTGCCGCGCCGCGCGCGGGGTTCGAGCCGGGCTCAAGGCGCGGGCGGGCCCTGGGCGCGCCGCCTGGCAGGCGGGGGCGCGCCCCGACAGAATCGCGAGCGAGAGCCGATCCGAGGGGTGTTGTCCGCATGCAGTACCTGGTGGGACTGGTCCTCGTCGCGTTCGCCGGCGTCCACCTGGCCATCTGGCTGCCGGCGCACGACCCGGCCAAGCGCGAGTACGACGCGCGGGACTCCTGGATCGGGCGCCGCGAGGAGCTCGACCCGGGCGTCATCGACCGGACGGCCGTCTGGGGCGCGGTGCTGTGCGCCGCCCTGTTCACCCTCGCCGGGGTCATGTTCTTCGCCGGGATCGGTGGCGCCGACGAGGTGACGGTCGGCGCGGCCACGCTGTCGACCCTGCTCGGCATCCTGTACTTCAACCCCTGGCTCGGCGTGTTCCTCGTCGCCGACCTCGCGATCCTCACGCTCGCGCTCTAGCCGCCGCCCCGCGGATCGCGAACATCCGGGCGGATCGCGAACATCGGGAGTTCGCGATCCGCCGCGATGTTCGCGATCCGCGGGGATGAGGCGGGGGCGCTGTCCGGGTCACTTGTCGACCTGATACCCCCCGGGGTATCATCACGGCCATGGGCAACCCCTTCTCCGCACTCTTCGGCCGTCGCCACGACGACGGCGCGCTGCCCGCGTCGATCTCCGCCGAGCAGGCCCTCCGGATGGTCGCCGACGGCGCGACGCTGGTCGACGTCCGCGAGCCCGCCGAGTGGCGCGGCGGCCACGCCCCGCGCGCGGTGCACATCCCGCTCGGCCAGCTCTCCGAGCGCAGCGGACGCCTCCCGGCCGGCCGGCCCGTCGTCGTCGTGTGCGCGTCCGGGTCGCGCTCGCGCACGGCCGCGAAGCAGCTCCGTGCGTCGGGGATGGAGGCCACCAGCCTGTCCGGCGGGCTCGCCGCATGGCAGGCGGCAGGCGGTAGCGTCCGCACCGGACGATGACCGGACGGTCCGCAGACCAGGGCGCCCAGGACGAGGCACCCGAGACGAAGGGAGGGGCCATGCAGCTCGACCCCGAGAAGATGACGGCCGTGACCAACCGCCTGCGCCGCGCGCAGGGGCAGCTCGGAGGCGTCCTGCGGATGCTCGAGGCGGGCACCGACTGCGCCGACGTCGTCACGCAGCTCGCCGCCGTGTCCAAGGCGATCGACCGCGCCGGCTTCGCGATCATCGCGTCGGGCCTCGAGCAGTGCGCCGTCGTCGGCGAGGAGTCCGCGGGCATCGACCGCGCGAAGCTCGAGAAGCTCTTCCTCTCCCTCGCGTGAGCCGGGCGGGAGCGGCCGACGACGCCGCCGCGGCCTGGGACGCGCGCTACGCCGCCGCGACCACGCCCGTCTGGCACGTCGAGCCGAACGTCTGGGTCCGCGAGGCGGTGGCGGGCCTGCCGGCCGGCCGGGCGCTCGACGTCGCCGCCGGCGAGGGCCGCCACGCCATCTGGCTCGCCCGGCAGGACTGGCGGGTCGACGCCGTCGACGTCTCGAGCGTCGGCCTCGCGCGGGGAGCGGAGCT
>JBDIAU010000230.1:0-4334 GCA_039812565.1 Beutenbergiaceae bacterium | reverse complement strand
TCGACGACGCCCGACAGGTAGCGGCGCACCCCGCCGAACCGCTCGAAGTACTCGTCCATCAGGGCGCGCGCCTCGGCGGTCTCGATGTTCAGCTGCCGGGACAGCCCGAACGCCGAGAGCCCGTACGCGAGCCCGTAGGACATCGCCTTGATCTTGGACCGCATGGCGGGCGTGACCTCGGACGTCGGGACGCCGAAGACGCGCGAGCCCACGAAGGAGTGCAGGTCCTCCCCCGAGCGGAACGCCTCGATGAGGCCGGCGTCGTCGGACAGGTGGGCCATGATCCGCATCTCGATCTGGCTGTAGTCCGCCGTCAGGAGCGTCTCGTAGCCCTCGCCGACCACGAAGCCCTGCCGGATCCGGTGCCCCTCCTCGGTGCGGATGGGGATGTTCTGCAGGTTCGGGTCGGTCGAGGAGAGCCGTCCGGTCGCGGCGATGGTCTGCTGGAACGTCGTGTGGATGCGGCCGTCGGGGGCGATGGAGCGCAGGAGGCCTTCGACGGTCTGGCGCAGGCGGATCGCGTCGCGGTGGGCGAGCAGGTAGCGCAGGAAGTCGTGCCCGGTGCGGGCGTAGAGCTCGGACAACGCCTCGGCGTCGGTGGTGTAGCCGGTCTTGATCCGCTTGGTCTTCGGCATGCCGAGCTGGTCGAAGAGGACCTCCTGGAGCTGCTTCGGCGAGCTGAGGTTCACCTCGCGGCCGATGACGGCGTACGCGCCGTTCGCGGCCTCCTCGACGGCGCTGCCGAACGTCTTCTCCAGGCCCTCGATGTACGGCACGTCCGCCGCGATGCCGTGCCGTTCCATGCCGGCGAGGACGCCCTGAAGCGGCAGCTCGACGTCGTCCAGGAGGTGGCGGGCGTGGCGCTGCTCGAGGTCGGCGCCGATGGCGTCGGCGAGCTCGCGGACCGCCGTCGCCCGCAGCGCGGAGCGCTGGCCCTCCTCCTCGCCGTCGAGGGCGAGCAGGCCCTGGCCGGACGGCTCCTCGTCGGCGCGCAGCTCGCGGTGGAGGTAGCGGGCGGTGAGGTCGGCGAGGGCGTAGCCGCGCTGGTCGGGGTGGCACAGGTAGGCGGCCAGGGCGGTGTCGAAGACGACGCCGGCCACCGGCAGGCCGCGCCCCTCGAGGCAGTGCCGGTCCCGCTTGGCCTCGTGGTGGACCTTCGGCTCCGCGGGGTCGGCGAGCCACGCCGCGAGGGCGGCCTCGTCGTCGGGCGTGAGGTCGGCGAGGTCGAGGGCGACGGCGCCGCCGTCGCCGTCGCCGTCGGCGAGGGCTACGGCCCAGGCGTCGCCGCTGCCCTGGGCGACGTTGCCCTGGACGTCGACGCCGAGCCGCTGCCCACGACGGGCGGCGAGCCAGGCGCCGAGGCCGCCAGGGGCGAGGGTGCCGACGGTGAGCTCGAAGCCGCCGCCGACCGCCTCCTCCTGCGTCGGGGCAAGGGCCATGAGCCGGTCCCGCAGCGTGCGGAACTCGAGGGCGTCGAAGACCCGGTGCACGGCCTCCCGCGAGAAGGGCTCACGGACGAGGTCGTCGACGCCGACGGGCAGCTCGACGTCGCGCAGGAGGTGGTTGACCTGCCGGTTCACGACGACCTGGGCGAGGTGCTCGCGCAACGAGTCGCCGACCTTGCCGCGGATCTCCCCGACGTGCGCGACGACGCCGTCGAGGTCCCCGTACGTGAGGATCCACTTGGCGGCGGTCTTGGGCCCGACGCCGGGGACGCCGGGCAGGTTGTCGCTGCTCTCCCCCACCAGGGCGGCGAGGTCGGGGTAGCGGGCCGGCCGGACGCCGTACCGCTCCTCGACCGCCTCGGGCGTCATCCGGACCAGGTCGGAGACGCCCTTGCGCGGGTAGAGGACCGTGACCTGCTCGTCCACCAGCTGGAACGTGTCCCGGTCCCCCGAGCAGATGAGGACGTCCATCCCGGCCGTCGTGGCCTGGTCGGCGAGGGTGGCGAGGATGTCGTCCGCCTCGACGCCCTCCTTCTCCAGGGCGGCGGTACCCATCGCGGCGAGGATCTCCTTGATCAACGGGACCTGCCCGCGGAAGGGCTCGGGCGTCTCGTCGCGGGTGCCCTTGTAGTCGGGGAAACGCTCCGTGCGGAACGTGGTGCGGCCCACGTCCCACGCGACGGCGACGTGGGTGGGCACCTCGTCGCGCAGCAGGTTGATGAGCATCGACGTGAAGCCGTACACGGCGTTCGTGGGCTGACCCGTGGTCGTCGCGAAGTTCTCGACCGGGAGGGCGAAGTACGCGCGGTACGCCATCGAGTGGCCGTCGATGAGGAGCAGGCGCGGTCGCGCGTCGTCGGTCACGGGTGACAGCCTAGGCGGCATGTCCGACACCGCTGCCGCACCCGCCCCCTCCCCCAGCCCCGTCCCCGACGCCTACGCGTGGGCGCGCGACATCGTCGCCGCCGCCGGTCCCGGCCTCGCCGGCCGGATGGGCATCGAGTTCGTCGAGGTCGGCCCGCAGCGGACCGTCGCCACGATGCCCGTGGCCGGGAACACGCAGGCCTACGGCCTGCTCCACGGCGGCGCATCTGCGGCGCTCGCGGAGACCGTCGGGTCGGTCGCGGCAGCGCTGCACGCCGGGCCGGACCGTGCCGCCGTCGGGATCGAGCTCAACGCGACGCACCACCGCAGCGCACGGGAGGGCATCGTGACCGGCGTCGCGACACCGCTGCACCTGGGCGGTCGGACGGCGAGCTACGAGATCGTCGTCACCGACGAGGCTCAGCGCCGGCTCTGCACCGCCCGGCTCACCTGCGTGCTGCTCGAGGCGACACCGACGCCGAGGGGCAGCTCCTCCTGAACGGCTTCCACCTCTCGGGTGCGCCGTCGGGTGGCGATGAGGTTCTCGAGGCCGCGCGGGCGACGTCGTTCGCGGGGGACGGTCTCGAGCTCGAGGCGACGCACGAGCGACGTGGTGTCGACGATGCGGTGGGCTGCGGCAGCGGCGAAGCCGAGGCGGGCGAGGAACCGCTGCTCGCTGCGCGAGCCCGTGAGCGGGACGGTCACGACGCGTTCGGCGCCCTCGGCGACGGCGAGGCGGCCGAGCTCGGCCATCAACGCGTGACCGGCGCCGCGGCGGCGCTGCCGCTCGTCGACGAACAGCGCCTCCACCTGCATCCACGCGGTGTCGCTGAAGAGCCCCGGCTGGACCACGCGGGCGAGCGCGAAGCCGACGCGGACGCCGTCGAGCTCGGCGACGAGGAGTCGCATGTCGGCCAGGTCGAAGACCGTGGCGAGCTGGGTGCGGATGGTCTCGCGCGAGGGGCTGCAGACCTGCGCCGTCAGCGCGGTCTCGGCCCGGGCGGCGAGGCACAGGTCGACGACAGCGTCGAGGTCGGCCGGATCAGCGCGGCGCGCCGTCGCTCCGAACAAGGTCATTGGGTGATCACCGTCCCGTCAGTGACGCCCCCTCGTCATGATCTGCGGCAGATCGTACGCGGAGACCGGCACGTGAAGGAAGTTGCAGGGCGCTCCTGTCAATCCGACTCGCCGCAAGAGGGCGGATCGAGTCCGGCTCGTGACCTGAGTTGAGGGGTCGAACGGCCTACAGCACGGGTCCCGCGGCGGTGCTCGGGGTGGGGTCAGCGGACCTTGTCGACGGAGCCGACCTGCTCGATGACGGCGTCCGCGACCTCGCGCATGGTGAGGCGGCGGTCCATGGAGGTCTTCTGGATCCAGCGGAACGACTCGGGCTCGGTGAGGCCCATCTTCGTCATGAGGAGGCCCTTGGCCCGCTCGACCCGCTTGCGGGTCTCGAAGCGCTCGGCGAGGTCGGCGACCTCGGACTCGAGCGCCGTGATCTCCGCGTGCCGCGCGATCGCGATCTCGATCGCGGGGAGGAGCTCGGCGGGGGTGAACGGCTTGACGACGTACGCCATCGCGCCGGCGTCGCGGGCCCGCTCGACCAGCTCGGCCTGCGAGAACGCGGTGAGGAGCACGACGGGCGCGACGCGCGCCTTCCCGATCCGGCTCGCCGCCGAGATGCCGTCGAGGATCGGCATCTTGATGTCCATGACGACGACGTCGGGCTTGAGCTGGGTGGCGAGCGCGACGGCCGTCTCGCCGTCGCCGGCCTCGCCGACCACCTGGAAGCCGGCCTCGGTGAGGGTCTCGACGACGTCGAGGCGGATCAGCGCCTCGTCCTCGGCGACGACGACGCGCCGGCCCGTGGGTGCGACGGTCGCCCGGTCCGGGGCGGGAGCCGGGAGCGGCTCGGGGGCCGGCGTGGCAGCGGGAGCGGCCGCGGCAGGTGCGGGAGGTGCCGGCTCCGTCACGGGCGTAGGGGCCTCGGCAGCCGGTGCCTCGACGACGGCGCCCGGCGCCTCG
>JBDIAU010000229.1:0-4350 GCA_039812565.1 Beutenbergiaceae bacterium | reverse complement strand
GAGGGGGCGGGAGGGGGTGGCGTCAGACGGCCGTGGCGCGGATGAGGACGAGGTGGTCGACGGGCAGGAGCGGCGCCTGGATGCCGACCTGCTCGAGGACGCGTCCGGGCAGGGTGACGCCGTCGACCGCCCAGGCGGGGGCGAACCCTCGGGCGGGTCCGTCGCCGGGGGCCTGGGCCGTGACGCGATAGGTGCGGTCGGGGTCGAGGCCGGGCAGCGGGACGCGGCCCGCGGGCCAGGTCAGCGTGTGGTCCAGGGCCGAGAGCCGGTACAGGGCGTCGGAGCGGTCGGTCGCGACGACGCCGTCGAGCTGCAGGGCAGGGTTGGACAGGTCGGCGTGCACGACGTCGCCGCTGTGGAGCAGGGGACGCACGGACTTGTGGAACGCGATCCACTCGGCCAGGGCGGCGACGTCGGGCGCCTGGGCGGTGGTCAGGTCCCACTCGATGCCCATGTGGCCCCACATCGCCGTCCCGGCGCGGAACGCGAGCTCGTGCGAGCGGGTCGTGGTGTGGTCCGCGCCGGAGCCGACGTGCGTGCCCATCAGCTCCGGGGGCAGGGTGAGCCCGGTCCAGCGGACCATCCGGTGACGCTCGTGCGCGTCGATGCAGTCCGAGACCCAGACCCGGTCGGTGTGCTCCAGGATCCCGAGGTCGATGCGCCCGCCCCCGCCGCAGCAGGACTCGATCTCCAGGCCGGGGTGGCGGGCCTTGAGCTCGGCCATCATCCGGTGGGTGGCCAGGGTCTGGGCGTGCACCCCGGGGGTGAAGTCCGGGGAGTGTCCGGCGTCGGCCAGGGCCCGGTTGTGGTCCCACTTGATGTACGCCACGCCGTACTCCCCGACGACGGCGGACACCCGCTCCAGCACGTGCGCGTACGCCTCCGGGTGGCCGAGGTCGAGGATGTGCTGGTACCGCGAGGAGATCCCTGGCCCGTGCTCGGTGCCGAACACCCACTCCGGGTGCGCGCGGGCGAGGTCGGAGTCGAGGTTGACCATCTCGGGCTCGAACCACAGCCCGAACTCCATCCCGAGCTCGCGGACCCGGTCCACCAGCGGGTGCATCCCCGCCGGCCCCCACACCCCCTCGTCGACGTACCAGTCCCCCAGCCCGGCGCGGTCGTCCCGGCGGTTGCGGAACCACCCGTCGTCCAGGACGTACCGCTCGATCCCCAGCGCCGCAGCGTGCTCCGCCAGCGCGATCAGGGTGTCCAGGCGCATGTCGAAGTACACGGCCTCCCACGTGTTCAGCAGCACCGGACGCGGGCGCACCGGGTGCTGGGCCCGGGCGCGCAGGAACCGGTGGAACCGGTGGGAGAACTCGTCCAGCCCCTCCCCCCACGACCCGTACAGCCACGGCGAGGCGTACTCCTCGCCCTGCGCCAAGCGGACCTCCCCCGGCAGGAGCAGCTCCCCGCCGCGCAGCAGCCGCCACCCGGTGAAGGAGTGCTCCGCCGCCAGGACCTGGTTGCCCGACCAGCCCAGGTGCACCCCCCACACCCGGCCGCTGCGCCAGGCGAACCCGTCCCGACCGGCGAGCATCACCGTCGCGGAGTCGTGCCCCGGCCGTCCGCCCCACGCCTCACGCACCCACGAGCCCTGCCCGAACGGGCGGCGCTGCGGGGTCCGCTCGTGGGTGTGCCGCCCGGCCATGTCGAGCAGCTCGGTCGCCTCGGCGGGCACCGGCAGCGCCGGCTCCAGGTGACCCACCTCGTAGGCGTCCTCACCGAGGTTGCGCACCGCCGCCCGCAGCCGCACCAGCCCCGAGGCCAGCACCTGCAGCTCCGTGCTCACCTCCAGGGCGCTCGGAGCGTCGACCCCGACGCTGCGCACGCGCACCGCACCGTCCGGGCCGTCCGCCCACCCCGCATCCCCGGCCTCCTCCACGACGTGCTCGACGGCGTCGAACGCCACCGACCACGCCCGTCCGGCCCGCGAGCCCAGCAGCCCCGGCCGCCCCGACCAGCCCGCCGAGTGCTGCGGCAGCACCGCCACCGCCTCCTGCGACATGATCACCGAGTCCACGAACGGCATCCCCAGCGCCGCCGCCACCCCACCCAGCGCGCCGTCGTCCAGCTCGCCCAGGTCCGGGCCCCAGTGCAGCACGCACGGCAACGCCGCCGCGTCCAGGCGCACGACCACGCTCGTGCCACCCCGACGCAGGTGCACCACGCGCGGGCTCACCGGCCCTCCTCCTCGTCCATCGCCGCGGCCGCGGCGTCGGCCGCCGCCGCGTCCCGCGCCGCCTGCGCGCGCGCCGCCGCCCTCTGCCGGGCGTCCCACGCGGTGGCGACCATCTCCTGCAGGCTGAACCGCATCGTCCAGTCCAGGTCGGCGTGGGCCAGCTCCCCGGAGGCCACGATCCGCGCCGGGTCCCCCGGCCGCCGCGGCGCGATCTCCGGGGAGAAGTCGATCCCCGTCACCGCCGCCATCGCCGCCATGATCTGCGCGACCGACACCCCCTCACCGGAGCCCAGGTTGTAGACCGGGCGCAGGGTGTCCCCGCCCTCGAGGCGGCGCGCCGCGACGACGTGCGCCTGCGCCAGGTCCTGCACGTGGATGTAGTCCCGCACGCACGTCCCGTCCGGCGTCGGGTAGTCGTCCCCGTTGATCCGCGGGGTGCGCCCCGCCAGCAGCGCCTCGAACACCAACGGGAACAGGTTGTGCGGGCTCGTGTCGTACAGCTCCGCCGTGCCCGAGCCGACCACGTTGAAGTACCGCAAGGAGCAGTGCCGCAACCCGACCGCCCGGCCCTGGTCCGCCAGCAGCCACTCCCCGATCAGCTTCGACTCCCCGTACGGCGACTCCGGCCGCGTCGCCGTCTCCTCCGTCACCAGGTCCGTGTCCGGCGTCCCGTACGTCGCCGCCGACGACGAGAACACGATCGAGCCCACACCCTCGCGCTGCATCGCCGCCAGCACGCTCGCCGTGCCCGTCACGTTCTGCTCGTAGCAGTGCAACGGCCGCTGCACCGAGACCCCCGCGTACTTGAACCCCGCGATGTGCATCACCCCCGTCACGTGGTGCTCCCGCAGGATGGTGGCCACCAGGTCGGTGTCCAGGATCGAGCCCCGGTAGAACGCCACCCCGTCCGGCACGAACTCCGCATGCCCGCTCGACAGGTCGTCCAGCACCACCGGCACGATCCCGGCGTCCAGGAACGCCCGCACCACGTGCGAGCCGATGTACCCCGCCCCACCCGTCACCAGCCACGACACGTCAACGCACTCCTTCAGCTCTCACAACCACGGACTCAGGGACGCTCACGCCACACGCGCGGCGCCGTCGGCGGGGGTGGCCAGCAAGAAGCCCGGCTCGCCCCACCCGTGCTCAGCGAAGGCGCCGGCGACGGCCTCCGCGACGGACCCGGCGGCGTCGGCCGCCACCAGCGCGATCGCCGAACCACCGAAGCCGCCGCCGGTCATCCGCGCGCCCAGCGCGCCGGCGTCCCGCGCCGCGCTCACCGCGACGTCGAGCTCGGCGCAGGAGACCTCGTAGTCCACCCGCAGCGACTCGTGCGAGGCGTCCAGCAGCGGCCCTATCTCCCGCAGCCGGCCCTCGCGCACCAGCGCGACCAGCTCGGCCACCCGGGCGATCTCCGTGACGACGTGCCGCACCCGACGGCGCGCCACCTCGTCGTCGGCGAGCGCCGCCAGCGCCGCGTCCAGGTCCTCGACCTCCCGCAACGTGCCCACGCCCAGCACCTGCGCCGCCGCGTGGCACGAGGCCCGCCGCGCCGCGTACTGCCCGTCCACCAGCGCATGCTCGGCCCGCGTGTCGATCACCAGCAGCTCCAGACCCGCCGCCGCCAGGTCGAACGGCACCTGCACCACCGAGGAGTCCAGCGTGTCCAGCAGCAGGGCGTGGCCCGCCCTCGCCCGCATCGACGCCGCCTGGTCCATCCCCCCGGTCGGCGCCCCGGCGACGTCGTTCTCCGCCCGCACGCACACCCCCGCCAGCCGAGCCCGCCCCGCGTCCCCCGCGGCCAGCAGCCCCAACCCGTACACCTCGTCCAGCCCGGTCGCCACCGCGCACTCGATCGCCGCCGACGACGACAGCCCCGCCCCCAGCGGCACGCACGAGTCGACAGCCGCGTCGAACCCCCCGACGAGCAGGTCCTCCTGCGCCAACGCCCACACCGGGCCCGCCGCGTACGCCACCCATCCGGCCACGCCGCCCGGGACCACCCGGTCCGCGGTGCCCGTCCACACCCGGGACGGGTCCAGCGCCGAGACCACCCGGACGACGCCGTCGTCCCGGCGCCGCACCGCCGCGAACGTCCGGTGCGGCAACGCCATCGGCAGGCACAGCCCGCCGTTGTAGTCCACGTGCTCCCCGATGACGTTCACCCG
>JBDIAU010000228.1:0-4367 GCA_039812565.1 Beutenbergiaceae bacterium | reverse complement strand
CGCCGCATGGTCACCCAGTACGGGATGAGCGAGCGGGTCGGTGCGCTGAAGCTCGGCCAGTCCTCGGGCGAGGTGTTCCTCGGCCGGGACATGGGCCACCAGCGCGACTACTCGGAGGACGTCGCGGGTGTCGTCGACGAGGAGGTGCGCGCGTTCATCGAGGCGGCGCACGACGAGGCGTGGGAGATCCTCGTCGAGCACCGCGCGGTGCTCGACACGCTCGTCCTCGCGCTCCTCGAGAAGGAGACGCTCAACCAGCACGAGCTGGCCGAGGTGTTCGCCGGCGTCGTGAAGCGCCCGGCGCGGCCGGTCTGGCTCTCGAGCGAGCACCGCGCGGTCAGCGACATCCCGCCGGTGCGGACGCCGACCGAGCAGGAGTCGGGCGCGCCCCGGCTCCTGCCGCAGGACGAGGCCGCCGCGGCCGGCGAGCACGCTCCGGCGAACGCGCTGCGCGACGGCCACGCCCCTGGCGGTGAGGGGGACCGACGTGGCTGAGGAGCTGCGCCCCTACGACGCGGACGGCGTCGAGAAGGCGATCCGCGACCTGCTGCACGCCGTCGGGGAGGACCCGGACCGCGAAGGTCTGCGGGACACCCCGGCCCGCGTCGCCCGTGCCTACGCCGAGATCTTCGCGGGCCTGCGGGCCGAGCCGGGCGACGTCCTGACCACGACGTTCGACCTCGGGCACGAGGAGATGGTGCTGGTCCGCGACATCGAGGTGTACTCGACGTGCGAGCACCACCTCGTGCCGTTCCACGGCGTCGCCCACGTCGGCTACATCCCCAACGCCTCGGGGCGCATCACCGGGCTGTCGAAGCTGGCGCGGTTGGTCGACCTGTACGCCCGCCGCCCGCAGGTGCAGGAGCGCCTCACCTCGCAGGTGGCGGACGCCCTGGTCGAGCACCTCGAGCCGCGGGGCGTCATCGTCGTCATCGACTGCGAGCACCTGTGCATGGCGATGCGCGGCGTCCGCAAGCCCGGCTCCCGCACCCTCACCTCCGCGGTCCGCGGCGAGATGCGCAAGCCCGCGACGCGGGCGGAGGCGATGAGCCTCATCACGGGCCGGTGACGCGCGGGCGTGGCCCGGACGGCGTGCGCCGCCCGCCCGTCCGGCGCGCCGTAGGCTGGCGGCGACCCGAGCCCGACGTGGAGGTGCGTGGTGCCTGACCTCACCCCGTGGGGTGCGCCCGCCGCGCTGCACGACCCCGGCCGCACGCTCGTGATGGGCGTCGTCAACGTCACCCCCGACTCGTTCAGCGACGGCGGCCAGTGGTTCACGCCGGAGGTCGCGGTCGCGCACGGTCACGAGCTCCTCGCCCAGGGTGCCGACATCGTCGACGTCGGGGGCGAGTCGACCCGCCCCGGCGCGGCTCCCGTGCCCGTCGAGGAGGAGCTGCGCCGCGTGCTCCCGGTGGTCTCCGCGCTGGCCGCGGCGGGCGCCGTCGTCAGCATCGACACGATGCACGCCGCGGTCGCCGAACGGGCGGTCGAGGCCGGGGCCGCCCTCGTCAACGACGTCTCCGGCGGGCTGGCGGACCCGGAGATGGCCCGCGTCGTCGCCGCCGCGGGCGTCCCGTACGTGGTCGGGCACTGGCGTGGCCCGTCCGACGTCATGGACTCCCTCGCGTCGTACGGCGACGTGGTGCAGGACGTCGTCCGCGAGCTCAGCGTCCGGGTCGAGACGCTCGGCGAGGCGGGCGTCGACCCGCGCGCGATCGTGCTCGACCCCGGCCTCGGGTTCGCCAAGCCCGGCGCCGCCAACTGGCCGCTCCTGGCCCGGCTCGACGAGCTCCAGGCGCTGGGGCACCCGGTGCTGGTGGGGGCGTCGCGCAAGCGTTTCCTCGGTCACCTCCTGGCGACGGCTCGCGCCGGGTCGGCGGGTGGCTCGGCCGCCGTCCCCGTCCCGCCGGCGGACCGAGACGCGGCGACCGCCGCGACGACGGCGCTCGCCGCCCTCGCGGGCGTGTGGGCGGTGCGGGTGCACGAGGTCCCGGCCTCGATGGACGCGGTGCTCGTCGCCGCGGCATGGCGGGCGGCGCGCGGACGGCCGCCGGTGGACGACGGCGGAGGTGCCTGGTGAGCGTGGCGGTGGTCGGCCGGGACGGCCGTGAGCTCGATCGGATCCGGCTGCTCGGCCTCCGCGCGACCGGCCGGCACGGGGTGCTGCCGGAGGAGCGCCGGGACGGGCAGACGTTCGTCGCCGACGTCGTCCTCCACCTCGACACCCGCCCGGCGGCGGGGGCCGACGCCCTCGCGCTGACGGCGGACTACGGCGTCGTCGCCGAGCACGTGGTCGCCGTCCTCGCCGGGCCGCCCGTGGACCTCGTCGAGACCCTCGCGCAGCGCGTGGCCGACGTCGCACTGCGGCAGGGCGGCGTCGAGGCGGTCGACGTCGTCATCCACAAGCCGCAGGCGCCCATCACGGTGCCCTTCACCGACGTCCTGATCGAGGTGCGGCGGTGGCGCGAGGACCTGCCGGCGGCCCCGGCGCCGAGCGTCGCCGCCGCGCCCGCGCCCGAGCCCGCCGCGCCCGAGGCCCCCGCGCCCGAGCCCCCCGCCCCCACGGCCGAGGCCGCGTCTACGGCCGAGGCCGTCGAGCCCCTCCCCGAGCCCGCCGAGCCCGAGCCCGAGGCCGTGGAGCCCGCTCCCGACGCCGACGCCGAGGCCGCGGCGGCGGAGGAGGCCGCCGACCCGCTGGGGGTGCGCCCGCCCGTGGAGGTCCGGGCGGTCCTGGCGCTCGGCGGGAACGTCGGCGACGTCCGAACCGTGCTGGCCGAGGCCCTCACCGAGCTCGCCCGCACCCCGGGCATCCGGCTCGTCGCCGTCTCCCCGCTCGCCCGGACGGCCGCCGTCGGCCCTGAGCAGGACGACTACCTGAACGCCGTCGCCGTCGTGCGGACGTCGCTGAGCCCGCGCGAGCTTCTCGCCGCGACGTCGGCGGTCGAAGACGCCCACGGGCGTGTCCGGCAGGAGCGGTGGGGCCCGCGCACGCTCGACGTCGACGTCATCGTGTTCGACTCGCTGCTGTCCGACGACCCGGTCCTCCAGCTCCCACACCCCCGGGCGCGGGACCGCGCGTTCGTCCTCGTGCCGTGGTCCCACGTCGAGCCGGGCGCGGTGCTGCCCGGCCTCGGCGGCGGCGCGGTCACGGCCCTGGCTGAGACCGCGCCCGACAAGGCCGGGATCCGCTGGCTCGCCCTCGACTGGTTCGACGTCGCCGCCGCCCTCCCCGCCGCCGTCCGAGCCCCCGACGACCCCGCCGCCGAGGACCCGGGATCAGACGAGCCGGGCGCCCACGAGCCGGCCGCGGCCCAGGAGACCGGTCAGCAGCGGTGATCCGACGGACCCACTGGCAGACGATCCTCGGCCTCGTGCTCGGCTCGGCAGGGATCAGCTACGTCCTGCTCGAGTGGTGGGCCTCGACGGGACGCGCGCCCGTCCTGGTCTCGGCCGCCGTCGCGGCCGTCATCCTCGCGTTCTCGGTGCTGCTCTTCGCGCTCGGCCGCTCGGTGCGCCGGTTCGTGCTCGGCCGGTCGAACGGGATGACGGCCCTGCGGGCCTTCCGGATCTTCGTCCTCGCCAAGGCGAGCATCATCGCCGGCGCGGTGCAGCTGGGCTTCTTCGCCGCCAACGCCGTCGTGGTGGTCGGGGTGTCGGAGGCGTCGACCGGCCGCCGGCTCGCGCTGACCAGCGCTGCGGCGGCGCTGGCGTGCGCGGTGCTCGTCGTCGTCGGGCTCGTGGTCGAATGGTTCTGCCGCGTCCCGCCCGTGGACGAGGACCAGAAGGAACGAGGGACCCCCGCATGAGTCGCGCCGCCGAGCCCTTCGAGCCGGAAGGGATCGACTGGCACCCGGTCAGCCCGAGGCTGCGCCTCGCGCGCCACGTGGTGCTCGCCCTGTCGTTCGGCCTGCCGACGGTCCTCCTCACGGTCGGCGCCGTGGTGTGGGGCGGCTGGTCCTGGCTCGCGCCCGCGATCCTCGCCGTCGTCACCGTGTGGTCGGCCCTGCTCGTGCCCCGCCAGGTCCGCGCGATCGGGTACGCCGAGCGTGAGGCCGACCTGCTCATCCGCAAGGGCGTGATGTTCCGGTCGCTCGTCGTCGTCCCGTACGGGCGGATGCAGTTCGTCGACGTGCAGGCCGGTCCGCTCGCACGACGCTGCGGCATCGCGCAGGTCCAGCTGCACACGGCGTCCCCGGGCACGGACGCCTCGATCCCCGGCCTGCCGCCCGCCGAGGCGGCGCGGGTGCGGGACCGCCTCGCCGCCCTCGGCGAGGCCCGCCTCGCCGGGCTGTGAGACGTCGATGACCGCCGTCCCTCGGCACGACGGCGAGCACGACGCCCGCCCGGGCGCCGTCCCGCCGCCACCG
>JBDIAU010000227.1:0-4380 GCA_039812565.1 Beutenbergiaceae bacterium | reverse complement strand
GCCTGGGTCGAGGCCACCTTCCCGGCGACCACGGTGGACGGGGTGACCCTCTACGACCTCAGCGCGGTCAGCGCCAGTTGAGGGTCATCCCGAAGCCGGCGATGATGAGCCCGAACCCGATCGCGAGGTTCCAGCTGCCGATCCCGGGCACCGGGTAGCTCGTCTGGGTCACGTACGTGACCACCACCCACGCCAGCCCCAGGACCATGAGGGTGAGCATCGTCGGCGCCCACCACTGCGGGTTCGCCTTCGGCTCCTGGTGGCTCGGCGGGGGCGTGTACGCCGGCTTCTTGTTCTTGCGGCCGCGGGACTCGGGCATGCGTCTCCTCGTCGGTGCACCGGCGCGGGTCGTGCCGGGGGCCGGTGCGCATCGCCAGCCGAGGCGCGCGAGAATGGTCGCCACGAGGCAGTTCCGGCCGTCCCAGGATCCTATGTCCCGGCGGCCGGCCCGACCCGGAGGACCCGTGTGACGCAGACACCGCACCGCGAGGTGGACCCGGCGGCAGCGCCGCCTCCGGGTGGACCCGTCGCGGGCCCCGGCGGTACCTCCACGTCGCCCCAGCCCTCGCCCCGGCGCCGGCGCCCGCGGGTGCGGCACCTCGTCGCGATCGGCGTCGTCGGCGTCGTCGCCGGCCTGCTGTTCGGCACGAGCGCCGCGCTCTTCGGCCGCCCGGAGGACCGGCAGGCGCAGAACCTGGCGGAGCTCGTCGAGGGCGAGGGCGCCCGCGTCGAGCAGCTGACCGGGGAGGTCGAGGCGTTGCGCACCGAGGTCGCCGGGCTCGTCGACGAGGGGTCGACCCCCGTGCCGGGGGCCGACCCGGCCGACGCCGACGTCGCCGAGGCCGCCGCCGCCGGCCGCGTGGCCGTCACCGGGCCGGGCGTCACCGTCAGCCTCTGGGACGCCCCGACGGCGAACGCTCCCGCCGACGCCCGGCCCGACGACCTCCTGGTCCACCAGCAGGACGTCGAGGGGGTCGTCAACGCCCTGTGGGCCGGCGGCGCCGAGGCGATGACCATCCAGGGGCAGCGGGTGACGTTCGAGACCGCGGTCCGGTGCGTCGGAAACGTCCTGCTCCTGTCCGGCGTGACCTACTCCCCGCCGTACGAGATCGCCGCGATCGGCGACCCGGACGAGCTCCTCCGCTCCCTGTACACGGCGCCCGACGTGCAGATCTACCTCCAGTACGTGGACGCCCTCGGCCTCGGCTGGTCGGCCGTGGTCGAGGAGTCGCTGGAGATGCCCGCCGCGGAGGGCCCGACCTCGTTCCGCTACGCGACCGTGCCGCCCGACGCGCTCGCCGCCGCCGGGCTGGCCCCGGGCCCGATCCCTGGGGCGCCGGAGTGACGGCCCACCACCCCGGGCCGCCTCGCCTCGCCCGACCGCCCGTCCCGACGCCCCGCACCCCGAAGGAGCCGACGTGACCGCGCCGCAGCCCCACGAGGCCGTCTCGA
This sequence comes from Beutenbergiaceae bacterium, assembly GCA_039812565.1. Taxonomy (GTDB): domain Bacteria; phylum Actinomycetota; class Actinomycetes; order Actinomycetales; family JAHECE01; genus JAHECE01. Next base: position 2,928 of record JBDIAU010000227.1, on the reverse strand, counting down.
TCCTCGTCATCGACAACTACGACAGCTTCGTCTACACGATCGTCGGCTACCTCCAGCAGCTCGGCGCCCGGACCACCGTGGTCCGCAACGACGCCGTGCCGGCGCGGGTCACCGACTACGACGGCGTCCTCGTCTCCCCGGGGCCCGGCACCCCCAAGGAGGCCGGCGCGAGCCTCGACGTCATCCAGGCCTGCGCGGACGAGCGGCTGCCGATGCTCGGGGTGTGCCTCGGGCACCAGGCCCTCGGCGAGGTGTTCGGCGGCGTCGTCACCCACGCCCCCGAGCTCATGCACGGCAAGACGAGCCTGGTCGAGCACGAGGGCCACGGCGTCTTCGACTCCCTGCCCAGCCCGTTCACCGCCACCCGGTACCACTCGCTGGCCGTCGTGGCCGACTCCGTGCCCGACGAGCTGCTCGTCACCGCGCACACCGCGAACGGCATCGTCATGGGCCTCGAGCACCGCGACCTGCCCCTGCACGGGGTCCAGTTCCACCCGGAGTCGGTGCTCACCGAGGGTGGCCACCGCCTCCTCGCGAACTGGCTGGCGATCTGCGGCGACGCGGACGCCGTCGAGCGGTCGCGAGGGCTCGCCCCGCTCGTGCGGCGCTGACGACGGCGCCCCGCCCGGTTCGTGGCCGGGCGGGGCGCCGAGGTCGTCGGTGTCGACGGACGGGCGTCGTCGGCTCAGGGCGCCGCGGGCGTCTGGGCGTCCGTCGGGGTGTCGGTCGGGGTGTCGGTCGGCGTCGGCGGGGCCTCGGAGACCGTCAGGGTCACGGTCGCGTCGTACGGGATCTTCCCGCTGCGGTCCTGGGCGAGGACGACGGCGTCCGGCCCGTCGTCGGGCTGGTAGACGATCTTGGTGGTCACCTTGAGCCCGTTGAGCTGGGCCGTCGCCTCGGACTCGGTCGAGCCGACGAGGTTCGGCACGTCGACCAGGCCCGTCGCCAGCACGAGCGTGATGTTGGCGTCCGGCTCGACCGTGTTCCCCACGCCCGGCTCGGTGCCGAGGGCGATGTCGGCGGCGAAGCCGGCGGCGTCCTGGGTGCGGGTGAGGATCTCGCCGGTGAGGCCGGCGTCGGTGAGCACCTGGCGGGCGCGCTCCTGGGTGAACCCGGTGACCTCGGGGATGGTCACGTTCTCGGGGCCGCTGGAGAACCACACCGTGACCACGCTCTCGGGCTCGGCCACGTCGTCCGGGTCCCACCGCACGGCGTCGCCCTCGTCGACGCTGTCCGAAGCCTCGCTCTGCGCGGACATCTGGAGCTCGACGTCGGCGAGCGCCTGGCGCGCCGCGGCCTCGTCCATGCCGGTGAGGTCCGGGACCTCCACGGTGGACGGCGTGATCGGCGAGTTGTTGCTCAAGGCGAGCGCGACGATGCCGCCGATCGCCGCGAGCCCCACGATCAGGAGGAAGACGATGAGGCCGGTGCGCTTCTTCGGCTTGGGCGGCTCCTCGGCGGCGGGCTCCGGCGCCCGGCCTGCGGGCGTCGGCGGGATGACGCGGGTGGCGCCGCCCACCGGGTGCAGCACCTGCGTGGCCTCGCCGGTCGCCGCAGCGGCGGCGGCCGCGGCCCCGGCCACCGGGGGGGCCGCCACGCCGGTGCCCCGGACCGCCGCCTCCAGGTCGGCGCGGAACTCCGCCGCCGTCTGGTAGCGCTGGTTGCGGTCCTTGGCCAGCGACTTCATCGTCACCCGGTCGAGGGCCTCGGGCACGTCCCCGGCCACCGAGCTCGGCGTCGGGGGCGCGGCCGTGACGTGCTGGTAGGCGACGGCCACGGGGGAGTCGCCGGTGAACGGCGGGCGGCCGGTGAGGAGCTCGAACAGCAGGCAGCCGGTCGAGTAGAGGTCGGAGCGCGCGTCGACGACCTCGCCGCGCGCCTGCTCCGGCGAGAGGTACTGGGCGGTGCCGACGACGGCGTGCGTCTGGGTCATCGTCTGCGCCGAGGCGGCCATCGCCCGGGCGATGCCGAAGTCCATCACCTTGACGGCGCCGGCCGGGGTGAGCATCACGTTCCCGGGCTTGATGTCCCGGTGGACGATCCCGGCGTGGTGCGAGTACTCGAGGGCCACGAGGACGCCGGAGACGATCTCGACGGCCTCGTCGATGGGCACGGCGCTGCCGTCCTTGAGCAGGTCGCGGACGGTGTGGCCCTCGACGTACTCCATGACGATGAAGGGCACGTGCGAGACGAGCCCGTTGGGCGACGTGACGGTGTCCTCGCCCGTGTCGTAGACCGCCACGATGGACGGGTGGTTCAGCGCCGCCGCGGACTGTGCCTCTCGGCGGAACCGGGCCTGGAACGTGGGGTCGCGCGCGAGGTCCGAGCGCAGGATCTTGATCGCGACCGTGCGGTGGAGCCGCGTGTCCTGACCGATGTGCACCTCGGCCATGCCGCCACGGCCGAGGAGCTCACCGACCTCGTACCGCCCACCCAGGAGGCGCACCGCGTCTACCACCAGCCGACCTCACTTAGCGTCACGCGACCCGAGCCCAGGAGGCCCGTTCCGCTGTCCCCGTCGAGCAGGGCCGTTGCACCGGTGGCCCCAGCCGGATCCGCCGCGGGCGCGCCGACGGCGGCTCCGCTCCCGCCAGTGTCGGTCAGCGTACCGGCGGCGAGTGCGACCATCGCCGTGATCGCGACAGCGACGAGCACCGTGAACCAGAGGCGCCGCCGGCCCGCTCGACGGCGCCGGGAGCCCGGCCGCACGTCGCCCGGACGACGGTGCCCGGCGCGGTGGCGGGATCGCGGCGCCGCGTGCGCGCCGTGCGACGGCCGCGCAGCGTGGGTCCGGCCCCGACGCGACGGGACCACGGGGCCGGCGAGCGTCGGCAGCCACTGCGGCTCGACGTCGTCCTCGTCGTCCTCTTCGAGGAGCTCGGTCTCGGCGTCGGGCGAGCTCGGGGCGTTGGTCTCGGTCTGGGTGCC
>JBDIAU010000226.1:0-4388 GCA_039812565.1 Beutenbergiaceae bacterium | reverse complement strand
CCCATTCTTCCCGACGCGGCCGGGTGCGGCGGCCGGCGCCGCGGCGAGGTCAGGGGGCGACGACGCGACGCAGGTCCGGCTCGAGGTAGATCGTCACCGTCAGGGGGACCGCGGCCCGGACGCGGGCCTCCGCGTCGTCGATGGCGCGCGCGATCCCGGCCGCCGTGTCGGTGCCCGTGACCTCGATCTTCGCCGCGACGAGGAGCTCCTCGGGGCCGATGTGCAGCGTGCGCAGGTGGATCACCGACGCGACTCCCGGGCCGACGAGGGCCGCGCCGATCGCCTCGATGTGCTCCGGGCTGGCGGCCTCCCCGATGAGGAGGCTCGCCATCTCGACGGCGAGCACGACCGCGATGGTCACGAGCAGGACCCCGATCGCGGCGCTGCCCAGCGCGTCCCACCGGCCGTCCCCGGTGATCAGCGTCATCGAGACCCCGACCATGGCGAAGAGGAGCCCGACGAGCGCGCCGGCGTCCTCGAGGAGGACCACCGGCAGCTCGGGCGCCTTCGCGCCCCTGATGAACTGCGGCCAGGACTTGCCCCCGCGGACCTGGTTGGACTCCCCGATCGCCGTCTTCAGGGAGAAGCTCTCCATCACGATCGCTGCGAGCAGGACCACGATCGGCACCCACTGCCAGGAGTCGATCGGGTGCGGGTCCTCCCACTTGTGCCACGCCTCGTACAGCGCGAACAGGCCACCGAGGGTGAACAGGATGATCGAGACGATGAAGCCGTACACGTAGCGGGCTCGGCCGTAGCCGAACGGGTGCGTCACCGTCGCGGTCCGGCGGGCGCGGCGCCCGCCGACGAGCAGGAGCACCTGGTTGCCGGAGTCGGCGAGCGAGTGCACCGACTCGGCGAGCATCGAGCTCGAGGCCGTCAGCAGGTAGGCGATGAACTTGGTGACGGCGATCCCGAGGTTCGCGGCGAGCGCCGCGACGATCGCCCTGGTCCCGCCCTCGTGCGACATGGGTCGTCCCTCCCGCTCAGCACGCCACGCGCAGGTCGCGGCGCCGGAACTCTACCGGGGCGGCTCGCCACCCCGTAGGTCCCGGCGCCGCGGCGCCGCGGGCGTCTCAGAGCACCTTGTCGAGGAAGTCGCGCGTCCGGGGGTTCTGCGGGTTGCCGAACACCTGCGACGGCGGGCCCTGCTCCGCGATGTACCCGTCCGCCATGAAGAGGACCCGCTGCGAGACCTCGCGGGCGAAACCCATCTCGTGCGTGACGAGCACCATCGTCATGCCGTCCGCCGCGAGGTCGCGGATGACCTGCAGCACCTCGCCGACCATCTCCGGGTCGAGCGCGCTCGTCGCCTCGTCGAACAGCATGATCGCCGGGTTCATCGCGAGGGCCCGGGCGATCGCGACGCGCTGCTTCTGCCCGCCGGAGAGCTGCGACGGGCGGGCCGAGGCCTTCTCCGAGAGGTTGACGCGCGCGAGCAGCTCCATCCCCCTCTTCTCGGCGTCCGCCCGGCTGAGCTTCTTGAGCTCCACCGGGGCGAGGGTGATGTTCTCCAGCACGGTCATGTGCGGGAAGAGGTTGAAGTGCTGGAAGACCATCCCGATGTGCTGGCGGACGGCGTCGAGGTCGACCTTCGGGTCCGTCAGGTCGAACCCGTCGACGATCACGTGGCCGGAGGTCGGGTCCTCGAGCTTGTTGAGGCAGCGCAGGAAGGTGCTCTTGCCCGACCCGGACGGGCCGATCACGGCGACGACCTCGCCCTGCTCGATCTCGACGTCGATCCCCTTGAGGACCTCGTGGTCGCCGAAGGACTTGGTCAGGCCGCGGACCTGGATGCTCGGCGTCATCGGGCGATCCTCTTCTCGAGCCGGTTGGAGAGCTTGGTCAGCAGCATGATGATCACGAAGTACATCGCGCCGACGATGAGCCACATGTTGAAGGACTCCAGGTTGCGGGCGATGATGATCTTCCCGGTCTGGGTCAGCTCGGCGATGCCGATGACGGACAGTATCGAGGTGTCCTTCAGCGTGATGACGAACTGGTTGATGAACGAGGGCGTCATGGTCCGGACCGCCTGCGGCAGGACCACCTTGCGCATCGACGTCTTGTAGGAGAGGCCGAGGCTTCGCGCCGCCTCCATCTGGCCCTTGTCGACGGACTCGATGCCGCCGCGGATGATCTCGGCCATGTACGCCCCGGCGTTGAGGCCGAGCGTGATGATGCCGGCCGCGATCGCGGAGATCGTGATGTCGAGCACCGCGGGGATGCCGAAGTAGATGAAGAACGCCTGCACCAGGAGCGGGGTACCCCGGAAGACGTCGACGTAGCCGACGCCGATCCCCCGCAGCACCCGCGAGTGGGAGACCCGGAAGAACCCGAAGATCAGACCGAGCACGATCGCGATGGCGAGCGAGGCGACCGTCAGGATCACCGTGAGCTTGAGGCCGCCGAGGAGCACCGGCATCGTGGTCACGAGGAGGGAGAGGAAGGACGTGTCCTCCGTCGTCGCCTGCTCCCCGAGGTACGTCTCCAGGATCTCGTCGTAGGTGCCGTCGGCCTTGAGCTCCGCGAGACCCTCGTTGAACATGGCGACGAGCTCGGGGTTCTGCCCCTGGTTGACGGCGAAGCCGTAGGAGCCGCCGACCTCCTTGGGCGTCACGGTCTTCAGCCCGTTGCCCTGGGTGATGCCGTAGGCGAGCACCGGGTAGTCGTCGAACACCGCCACGGAGTTCCCCGTGCGGACCTCGTCGTACATGCTCGCCGAGTCGTCGAACGTGACGGTCGAGAAGCCGTACTCGTCCTCGATGGACTCGGCGAACGCCGCGCCCTCGGTGCCCGTCTTCACCGCGACGCTCTGACCGGCGAGATCCTCGTACGAGGTCACGGTGTCGTTGGACTCGGCGACGGCCATCTGGATGCCGGACTCGAAGTACGGGTCGGAGAAGTCGAAGACCTTCTCGCGCTCGTCCGTGATCGTCATCCCGGCGATCATCCCGTCGACCTGGTTGGCCTGGACCGCCTGGATCGCCGCGTTGAAGCCAAGCGGCCGCAGCGTGTAGGTGAACCCCTCGCGCTCGGCGATCGCCGCGAGGAGGTCCATGTCGATGCCGACGAAGTCCCCGGAGGTGTCCTGGAACTCGAACGGCGCGAACGTGATGTCGGTGGCGATCTCGTAGTGCTCGCCGCCGCCCGCCTCTGGGGACGGGGACGGCGAATCGGTCGCCGCGACGGCGGCCGGGACGACGGCGAAGCCGGCGACGACGAGGACGGATCCGATGGTGACGAGGACTCTGCGGTGGAGTCGCGGCATGCAATAACCCCCGAGGGCGGCGCAGAAAGTGACGCTGAACTCGGGCGACGCTAGAGAGGGCGTCGTTTCCGGCGCGTTACGGCGCCGTTGCCGCCGGGCGCGGGCCGCGCGTCGGTGAGAGAAGGGTCACATCGTCGACGGGCCTCGGGCGACCGCCGACGCCTGCGCTCAGCGCAGCGGGCGCGCCTCGTCGGCGAGGAGCACGGGGACCCCGTCCCGCACGGGGTACGCCAACGGGCGGTCCGGGTCGGTCGAGTGCAGCTCCGGCTCGCCGTCGGGGCCGGTGCCGTCGACGAGCGGGGCGTGCGTCACCGGGCAGACGAGGATGGCCCGCAGCCACGGCTCGAGGCCCGGGGCGGGCGGCTGCCCGCTCATGCCGTCGCCCCGTCGCGCACGAGGCCCAGGACGTCGTCCCGCACCCTCGCCATCGTCCCGGCGTCCTCCGCCTCGACGTTGAGCCGCAGCAGCGGCTCGGTGTTCGAGGCGCGCAGGTTGAACCACCAGCGCGGGGTCGCGTCCCAGTGGCTCACCGTCAGCCCGTCGAGCTCGTCGACCGTCACCGGGCCGGCGACCTCCTGCCGCACGTACGCGGCGACGACGCGCTCCCGGGCGGCCGCGACGTCCGCCACGGTCGAGTTGATCTCCCCGGAGGCGGCGTAGGGCTGGTAGACGCCCGCGAGCTCCGAGAGCGGCGCCTCCTGCTCCCCGAGCGCCTGCAGGACGTGCATCGCCGCCAGCATCCCCGTGTCCGCGAAGTAGAAGTCGCGGAAGTAGTAGTGCGCCGAGTGCTCCCCGCCGAAGACGGCCTCGTGCTCCGCCATCTGCGCCTTGATGAACGAGTGACCCACCCGGGTGCGGACCGTCTCCCCGCCCGCGGCTCGGACGAGGTCCGGCACCACCTGCGACGTGATGAGGTTGTGGATGATCGTCGGGGTGCGTCCGGCCGCCTGCTCCCGCGCCACCTCGCGCAGCCCGACGAGCGCGGTGATCGCGGAGGGGCTGACGGCGCCGCCGCGCTCGTCGACCACGAAGCACCGGTCGGCGTCGCCGTCGAACGCGAGGCCGAGGTCGGCGCCCTCGGCGACGACGGCGCGCTGCAGGTCGACGAGGTTCGCCG
>JBDIAU010000225.1:0-4389 GCA_039812565.1 Beutenbergiaceae bacterium | reverse complement strand
TGGAGACCGGTTTCGACGGGATCCAGTCGGGCGCCGCGCTCAACGCGGGCACCTGCGACATCGTCGCCTCGGCGATCACGATCACCGAGGAGCGCGAGGGCAAGCTCGACTTCTCCGACCCCTACTTCGACGCCAACCAGGGCCTGCTCGTCCCCACCGGCTCGGGCCTCGACAGCCTCGAGTCGCTCGCCGGGGTCGAGGTCGGCGTCCAGCAGGCCACCACCGGCGAGACCTTCGCGACCGACAACAGCCTCACGACGCTCCAGTTCGAGGACCTCGGCCTGCAGGTCCAGGCCCTGCGCAACGGCGACGTCGGCGCGATCATCAACGACATCGCCGTCCTCGGCCCGTACGTCGACGACGCGTTCGTCATCGGCACCCAGTTCGAGACCGGCGAGCAGTACGGCCTCGGCGTCCGGACCGACAACACGCCCCTCCTCGAGGCGGTCAACGGCACGCTGGCCCGGATCCAGCAGGACGGCACGTACGACGAGATCTACTCGCAGTACATCGGGCTCGACGCCACGCCCGCATCGTGAGCCAGGCGGTCGACGTCGAGCCGGAGTTCACGCTGCCGCCGAGCCGGCGGCGGATGAGCCCACGGCGACGGGCACGCGTCTCCCGGTTCGTCCAGTACGGCGTGCTCGCCGTCGTCGTCGTCGGCCTCGTCGTCGCGACGGACTGGTCGAACGTCGGCGAGCAGGTGTTCAACCTCGAGGCCTTCCGGGCCATGGCCCCGTACATCCCCCGGGCGGCCCTGAACACGCTCACGTACACGCTCGCCGCGTTCGGGGTGGCGTTCACCCTCGGCCTGGTGCTCGCGATGATGAAGCTCTCGTCGGTCGGCCTGTACCGGGTGCTGGCCACCGGGTACGTCGAGTTCTTCCGCGGCGTGCCCGCGCTGCTCGTCGTCCTCGCGTTCGCCTACGTCATCCCGGTCGCGTTCCAGGTCCGCTTCGACTCCGTCGTCGTCCTCATCGCCCTCGCCCTGGGGATGGTCTCGGCCGCCTACCTCGCCGAGACGCTGCGCGCCGGTCTGCAGGCGGTCCCCCGAGGCCAGGTCGAGGCCGCCCGGTCGCTCGGCATGACGGCGGGGCAGACCCTGCGCGGCGTCGTCGTCCCCCAGGCGTTCCGCCTGGTCCTGCCCCCCATGACCAACGAGATCGTCCTGCTCACCAAGGACACGTCCCTCGTCTATGCCCTCGGGCTCACGGCCGGGCAGTACGAGCTCACCAAGCTCGGCCGGGAGACCCTCAACACGACGGCCGTCGGCGGGCTCACGGCGTTCGTCGTCATCGGCCTCGTCTACCTCATGATCACCATCCCGCTCTCCGCGCTCACGCGCTACCTCGAGCGCCGCACCGGGAGCAAGGTCCGATGAGCACCGTGGCACCGAAGTCGCTCGGCGGGACGGTCGTGCGGATCGAAGGCCTCCACAAGTCGTTCGGCGACAACCACGTCCTGCGCGGGATCGACCTCGAGGTCCGGCGCCGGGAGGTCACCTGCGTCATCGGGCCGTCCGGCTCCGGGAAGTCGACCCTCCTGCGCTGCGTCAACCTCCTCGAGCAGCCGTCCGCCGGCACCATCCACCTCCTGGGCGCCGAGATCACGGACCCCGACGTCGACATCGACCGCGTCCGCGCCCACGTCGGGATGGTGTTCCAGAGCTTCAACCTCTTCCCCCACCGGACCGTCCTCGAGAACTGCACGATGGCGCAGATCAAGGTCCTGCGGCGGAGCCGGGCCGAGGCGGAGGAGGTGGCGATGCGCAACCTCGCGCACGTCGGCCTCGCCGAGCGGGCCGCGTCGCACCCCACCCAGCTCTCGGGCGGGCAGCAGCAGCGCGTCGCGATCGCCCGGGCGCTCTCGATGGACCCGCAGCTCATGCTCTTCGACGAGCCCACCTCGGCGCTCGACCCGGAGCTCGTCGGCGACGTCCTGGCGGTCATGCGGGACCTCGCCGAGGAGGGCATGACGATGCTCGTCGTCACGCACGAGATGGCGTTCGCGCGCGACGTCGGCGACCGGGTGGTCTTCATGGACGGCGGGCTCGTGGTCGAGGACGGGCCGCCCGCGCAGGTCATCGGCGCGCCGCAGCACGAGCGGACGCAGACCTTCCTGCGGCGCGTGCTGGACCCGACGCACCACCACGAGCAGGACGGGGCGTAGCGCGAGGCGACGGCTCGTGGACGCACGTCCGCACGCGAGGGGCGGGCCGCGGCCGACGGGTTATCGTTCGGCCGTGGCCACTGCCCAGACCCCCGCCCGCGAGTCGAGCTCCCCCAGCCTCGTCACCGTCGCCCCCGACGCGAGCATCAACACGCTCCTGCGTGACCGGGTGGCGCGCAGCGGGCCGCAGACGATGTACGAGCGGAAGGTCGACGGCGCCTGGCACCCCGTGACGGCCGCCGCGTTCGCCGCGGAGGTCGCCGCCGTCGCCAAGGGGCTCGTGGCCCGCGGCGTGGAGCCCGGCGACCGCGTCGCGATCATGGCGCGCACCCGGTACGAGTGGACGGTCCTCGACTTCGCGATCTGGGCGGCAGGCGCCGTCACCGTCCCCGTGTACGAGACCTCGAGCGTCGACCAGATCGGCTGGATCCTCTCCGACGCCCAGGTGCGCCTCGCCGTCGTCGAGCACGCCGAGCACGCGGAGCGCGTCGCGGCGGTCCCGCCGGAGGGCCTCGCCCTCACCGGGACGCTCGTCATCGACGACGGCGCGCTCGCGACGCTGACGGCGGAGGGCGCCGTCGTCGACGACGCAGAGATCGAGCGCCGCCGCGCCGTGCCGACGCTCGACGACGTCGCGACGATCATCTACACCTCCGGCACCACCGGTCGGCCCAAGGGCGTCGAGCTCACGCACCGCAACTTCGTCACCCTCGCCCTCAACGGCGTCGAGGGCCTCGGCGACGTGTGCGCCGTGCCAGGGGCACGGACCCTGCTGTTCATGCCCCTCGCCCACGTGTTCGCCCGGTTCATCGAGGTGCTCGTCGTGCCGTCCGGCGCCGTGCTCGGGCACACCCCGAACCCGGCCGACCTGCTCGAGGACCTGCGGACGTTCCGGCCCACGTTCCTCCTCGCCGTGCCGCGCGTCTTCGAGCGGGTGTACAACTCGGCGGAGCAGAAGGCGGGCAGCGGGCTCAAGCTCAAGATCTTCCGATGGTCGGCGAAGGTGTCGATCACCTACTCGCGCGACCTCGACACCCCCGGCGGGCCGTCGCTGCTCCGGAAGGCGCAGTACCGCCTCGCTGACAGGCTCGTCCTCCACAAGCTCCGTGAGGCCCTCGGCGGCCAGGTGACGTACGCGGTCTCGGGTGGCGCCCCGCTCGGCGCGCGCCTCGGTCACTTCTACCGCGGCGTCGGGCTGCAGGTGCTCGAGGGCTACGGCCTCACGGAGACCACGGCCCCGACGTCGGTGAACCGGCCCGGCCACATCAAGATCGGCACCGTGGGCCCACCCTTCCCCGGTGCGGACATCCGGCTCGCGGACGACGACGAGATCCTCGTCCGCGGCGACCACGTGTTCCGGGGCTACCACGGCAACCCCGAGGCGACGGCCGAGGCGTTCGTCGACGGCTGGTTCCGCACCGGCGACCTCGGCCGGCTCGACGACGAGGGCTTCGTGACGATCACCGGCCGCGCCAAGGAGATCATCGTGACGGCCGGCGGCAAGAACGTCGCTCCCGCGCTGCTCGAGGACCGGCTGCGCGGGCACCCCATCGTGAGCCAGTGCGTGGTGGTGGGTGACCAGCGGCCGTTCATCGGCGCGCTCGTCACGCTCGACCCGCTCATGCTCCCCGGCTGGCTGTCCAACCACGGCCTGCCCGAGATGAGCGTGGCGGAGGCTGCGAAGAGCCCCGAGGTGCACGAGGCCCTGCGACGGGCGGTGAACCGGGCCAACGAGGTGGTGTCGCGGGCCGAGTCGATCCGGGAGTTCACCGTCCTGGACATCGACTTCACCGAGGACAACGGGTACCTGACTCCGTCGCTCAAGGTGAAGCGGGCCGCGGTGCTGCGCGACTTCGCGGGCGTCGTCGACGAGCTCTACGAGAGCGCGGCGGCCCGGCGGTCCCAGGGGTCCGGCGCGAGCGCCTGACGGTCGGGGCGCCCCTCCGGGCCCCTTCTGGGCGCCCCACCGACGCCCCGCCGAGCGTCACCTTCCCGCGCCCCGCCCCCCGCCGAGCGTCACCTTCCCGCGCCCCGCCCCCCGCCGAGCGTCACCTTCGGGCGCCGACACGCCGCGCGACACGCGCAGGGGAACGCCGAAGGGTGACACTCGGCGGAACAGCGCCGGCGGGAAGGTGACACTCGGCGGAACAGCGCCGGCGGGAAGGTGACACTCGGCGAGAGGTCAGGGGTGCGTGGGGACGCCGAGCGCCGTCACACCGA
>JBDIAU010000224.1:0-4394 GCA_039812565.1 Beutenbergiaceae bacterium | reverse complement strand
CGGCCGCAAGGTGACGCTCGGCGAGAGGCGGCCGGCCGCAAGGTGACGCTCGGCGAGAGGCGGCCGGCCGCAAGGTGACGCTCGGCGAGAGGCGGCCGGCCGCAAGGTGACGCTCGGCGGGAGGAGTCAGAAGAGGTCGACCAGCTCGACGAGGCTGCGCACGACGGCGACCCCCGCAGACTCGGCGGCCGCCTCGTCCTCGAGGAAGGAGCCGCCGCGGCGCGACCCGGGTCGGTCCAGCCAGACGCCGACGAGGCCCGCCCTTGTGGCGGCGACGGCGTCGACGTCGAGCTCGTCCCCGACGTAGAGCGTCTCGGCGGGCGCCGTGCCGAGCCGTCGGCACGCCTCGTGGAACACCTCGGGGTCGGGCTTGCCCCGGCCCAGCGTGTCGACGCCGACGAGCATCGGCACGTGGTGGAGCCCCGCCGCCGCGAGCTTGCCGCGCTGGTACGCCACCTCCGAGTTCGAGAGCGCGCCGATCTGCATCCCCCGGCTCCGCGCGGTCGCGACGACGACGCCCGCGTCGGGGTGCGCCCGCCAGCTCGCCGCGACGGTCGCCTCGAAGAGCGCGTTCCACTCCTCGAAGGCGGCGTCGTCGAGCGGCGCGGCGTCGAACGCTCGGTGCAGCTCGGCGGCACGGGCACGACGTTGGGCCCGAAAGTCGAGCTGCCCCTGCGTGTAGGACCGGAAGTGGCCGCCGTCGTCGCGGCGCCACACGGCGAGCACCTCGGCGTGCCGCTCGACCGGAAGGTCGGGAAGGAACCGCGCGGCGACCGCGGCGACGGCCGCCGCGAAGGCGGCCGCGGTGTCGAGGAGGGTGTCGTCGACGTCGAAGAGCAGCCCTCGCACCGCGCTCACCGCCGCGCGCGCAGCGCCCGCAGGCGCGCGAGCGAGGACTCCCGCCCGAGCAGCTCCATCGACTCGAACAGCGGCGGCGAGACCCGCGACCCGGTCACGGCGGTCCGCACGGGCCCGAACGCCAGCCGCGGCTTGATGCCGAGCCCGTCGACGATCGCCGTGCGCAGCGCCTCCTCGACCGCCGACGTGGCGAAGCCCTCGGCGGGCAGCGCCTCGAGCGCGGCGATCGCCGCGTCCAGGACCGCGTCCGACTCGGGCCGCAGCGCGGCGAGCGCCTCCGGCTCGACGGCGAGCGACGCGTCCGGGACGAACAGGAAGCGCAGCTTCTCGGCCGCCTCGCCGAGCAGGTTGAGCCGTGGCTGGACCAGCGGCGTCGCCCCGAGGACCAGGCGCCGCTCGGCGTCCGCGAGCGCGTCGAGCGTGGCCGCCGAGACGAGTCCGGCGTCGTGGAGGTACGGGACGAGGCGCGCCGCCAGGTCCGCGGGGTCGAGCAGCCGCACGTGCGCGGCGTTGATCGCCTCGGCCTTGGCGAGGTCGAAGCGCGCCGGGTTCGGGTTGACGTCGTGGACGTCGAACGCAGCGACCATCTCCTCGACGGTGAACACGTCCCGGTCGGCGCCGATCCCCCAGCCGAGCAGGGCCAGGTAGTTGAGCAGGCCCTCGGGGACGAAGCCGCGGTCCCGGTGCAGGAACAGGTTGGACTCGGGGTCGCGCTTCGACAGCTTCCGGTTGCCCTCGCCCATGACGTACGGCAGGTGTCCGTAGACGGGTTCCACGGTGGCGACGCCGATCGCCAGGAGGGCGCGGAACAGCACCACCTGCCGCGGCGTCGAGGAGAGCAGGTCCTCGCCGCGCAGGACGTGCGTGATCCCCATGAGCGCGTCGTCCACGGGGTTGGTGAGCGTGTACAGCGGCTGGCCGTTGGCGCGGACGACGACGAAGTCGGGCACCGAGCCGGCGGCGAAGGTGAGGTCCCCGCGGACGAGGTCGGTGAACGTGACGTCCTCGTCGGGCATCCGGACGCGCAGGACCGGCTCGCGACCCTGGGCGCGGTACGCGGCCCGCTGCTCGTCGGTGAGGTCGCGGTCGCAGCCGTCGTAGCCGAGCTTGGGGTCGCGGCCGGCGGCCCGGTGTCGGGCCTCGAGCTCCTCCGGGGTCACGAACGACTCGTAGGCGAACCCGCCGTCGAGGAGCCGCCGGGCGACGTCGGCGTAGATCGGCAGCCGCTCCGACTGCCGGTAGGGCGCGTGCGGGCCGCCCACCTCCACGCCCTCGTCCCAGTCCAGGCCGAGCCAGCGCAGCGCGTCGAGGAGCTGCCGGTAGCTCTCCTCGCTGTCCCGGGCGGCGTCGGTGTCCTCGACCCGGAAGACGAACGTCCCGCCGACGTGCCGCGCGTGCGCCCAGTTGAACAGGGCGGTGCGGATCAGCCCGACGTGCGGCGTCCCGGTGGGCGACGGGCAGAAGCGCACCCGCACGTCGGCGCCCTGCGGCTCGGAGGCCCGTTGCTCGGGGCTCGGGCCGGGGTGGGAGGTGTGCGCGTGTCCGTGCCCGGCGGCGTGGTGGCCGGCGGCGTCGGAGGTGGGGGTGGCGGGGAGCACCGGATCAGCGTAGTTGTCCCGGCGTCCCGCCTCCCGGGCCCGTCCCCGGCGCACGCCGCGCGCCGAGGTCGCACCTGAGGACCGACGTCGCACCTCCCAGGGTGCGACCTCGCGCCGCTGGTGCGACCTCGCCGGGAGAGGTCAGCGCGGGCTGACCACCGGGTTCGCGAGCACGCCGATCCCCTCGACCTCGACCTCGACGACGTCGCCCGCCACCACCGGCCCGACGCCCGCCGGGGTGCCGGTGAGGATGACGTCCCCGGGCAGCAGCGTGAAGACGCCGGAGACGTACGCGACCAGGCCGGCGACGTCGACGATCATCTGGCTCGTCCGGCCCTCCTGCCGCGCCTGCCCGTTCACCCGGGCCCGCACGGCGAGGTCGCTCGGGTCGAGGTCGGTGACGATCACCGGCCCGAGGGGGCAGGCCGTGTCGAAGCCCTTGGCCCGCGTCCACTGGTCGTCGCTGCGCTGGATGTCGCGGGCGGTGACGTCGTTGGCCGCGGTGTAGCCGAGGACCACGTCCGGCACCCGGTCGCGGGGGACGTCCTTGCAGATCCGGGAGATGACGACGGCGAGCTCGGCCTCGTGGTGCACCTCGCGCGACCACGGCGGCAGCACCACCGGGTCCCCGGGGCCGACGACGGCGGTGTTCGGCTTGAGGAACAGCAGCGGCTCGGGGGGCACCTCGCCCCCCATCTCCGCGACGTGCGCCGCGTAGTTCCGCCCGACCCCGACCACCTTGGAGCGCGGGATCACCGGCGCGAGGAGCCGGGCGTCCGCGAGAGGGACGCGCACGCGGGTGGGGGTGACGGGCGTGTAGAGCGGGTCCCCGGTGATGACCACGAGCTCGTCGTCCTCGAGGAGCGCGAAGCGGGGGTCCCCCCCGGTGGTGAAACGGGCGATGCGCACCCCGCCAACCTACCGACGCGCCAGCACCTCGCCGTGCACGACGGCGAACCAGCCGTCCTCGTCGGCCGCCCAGGCCCGCCACGCCTCGGCCATCCGCTCGAGGTCGGCGGGGGCCGTGCCGGCCTCCAGCGCCCGCCGTGCCAGCGACGACGTGGTGACGCGCTCCGCCCACAGCCCGCCCCACCACTCCCGCTCCTCGGCACCCGTGAAGCACCACGTGCTCACCGACGGGGTGACGTCCCGGAAGCCGGCGGCGCGCGCCCACGCGTGGAGCCGCCGGCCCGCGTCCGTCTGCGGGACCACCGTGCCGAGCATGTCGAGCCAGGCGTCGAGCCCGGGCGCGGCCGGGTACCAGGCCGTCGTCCGGTAGTCGGCCTCGCGGACGGCGACGACGCCGCCCGGCCGGGTGACGCGCCGCATCTCGCGCAGCGCCGCCACCGGGTCCTCGAGGTGGTGGAGCACCTGGTGGGCGTGGACGACGTCGAAGCTCGCGTCCGCGTACGGCAGGGCGTAGACGTCCGCCTCCTCGAACACGGCGTTGGACGCGTCGCGCGCGACGGCGAGCTCGGCCGCCTTGACGAGCACGTCGCGGGAGCGGTCGACGCCGACCACCCGCCCCGGCGCGACGGCGAGCGCCAGGTCCGCGGTGATGGTGCCGGGGCCGCAGCCGACGTCGAGCAGGTCGAGCCCGGGCCCGAGGTGGGGCAGGAGGTAGGCGGCCGAGTTCGACGCGGTGCGCCACCGGTGGGAGCGCAGCACGCTCTCGTGGTGGCCGTGCGCGTACCGTTCGCGGGCTCGGCCGGAGCGCTGGCCGGCGTCGTCGTCTGCCATGGGCACACGGTACCCACGCCGTCGCCCGGCGCCGCCCGCTCCGGCCGCCGACGTGGATCGACGCCCGATCGTGCGGACCCCACGCCGGCTGCGCGGCCCCTGCGGGCGGCGCCCCGACGCTGGCACGCACCTACGCTGGGTCCGTGGAGACGACGGCGACCGGCCCGGGGCGCGCCCCGGCGGCGCCGCCCGACGCCG
>JBDIAU010000223.1:0-4409 GCA_039812565.1 Beutenbergiaceae bacterium | reverse complement strand
GCCGAGAAGTGGGTGCCGTTCCTCGACGTCCGCACGCCGATCGTCCTGGCCGAGCTGCGGAACAACGCCGGCATCGTCGGGGCTGCCCTCGCGGCGCACGAGGGCTTCCAGGCGTAGGCGCTCGCTCGCCGCGTGCCGGCGCCCGGGCGCGAGCCCGGGTGCCGATCCCTGGACGGATCCGCCCGCGTACCGGTCGTACCGGGCCGGTCACGCGCGGCCCCTAGGGTTCGCGTGTGATCGCCCGCCGTGCCGTCCTCTTCGGGACGATCACCGTGGGGGTCGCCGGGTCCGCGCACGCGGCGGCCGGCGGACACCTGCCCTCACCCGTCTCCCTCGCCGTCCTCGCCGCCCTGACCGCGGCCGTCGGGCTCCCGATGCTGCGGCGGGCGAAGCGGCGCTCCACGCTCCTGCTCGGCGCGGCCGCCGCCCAGGTGGCGCTGCACCCCGCCTTCGAGCGCCTCGCCGCTGAGCCGGCGGTCGGCATGGCCGGGCATGCGCACCACGAGCCGCCGGCCGCGATGCTCGTCGCCCACGTGGTCGCCGCCGTCGTGGCCGCCCAGCTCGTCACTGCTCTCGACCCGCTGCTGCGACGCGTCCGGCTGCCCGGCCTCGACCTCCCGACGGCGGTCACGCCGCCCACGCTGCCGCGCCCGGACCCGCGTCCCGCGTCCGAGCCCTCCGTCGCCGTGCTGCCGTGGGTCGTCGCCACGGTGGCGCCGCGGCGCGGGCCGCCGTCGCCGGCGCCCTCCGTCTGAGAGCCGTCTCCGCGTCAGGTGCGGGGGCGGCGTCGGCGTCCCCGGTGGCGGGGCGCCGCTGAGCGCGTCGTCCCCGACGCGCCCCCTTCCCTGCCCGAAGAGGAGCTCTACCCATGAACACGTCCTTCCCGCGCGCCGGTGCGCGCTCCGCCCTCGCCCTGGCGGGCGCCGTCGGCCTCTGCCTGGTCGCGGCGTCGGCCGCGTCCGCCCACGTCACCGTCACGCCGGACACCACCGCGTCCGGCTCGTACGCCCTGCTGACCTTCGGGGTCCCGCACGGCTGCGAGGGGTCCTCCACCACCTCGGTGGCGATCCAGATCCCCGAGCAGATCACCTCGGTCACCCCGAGCGTGAACCCCGGCTGGGACGTCGAGAAGGTGATGGAACCCCTCGACCCGCCCGTGACGGACGCCCACGGCAACGAGCTCACCGAGCGCGTCGACCAGATCGTCTACACGGCGCGGACGCCCCTGCCCGCCGACCTGCGGGACGCCTTCGTCCTGTCGGTCAAGATCCCCGAGGCCGCCGGGGAGACCCTCGTCTTCCCCGCGGTGCAGACCTGCGAGGTCGGTGAGACCGCGTGGGTCGAGGTCGCCGAGGCGGGCCAGGACGAGCCGGCGCACCCCGCGCCGTCGTTCGAGGTCACCGAGGCCGAGGGTGACGGCCACGGCGCCGCGCACGCCGACGCCTCCGCGGAGGTCGTCGGTGACAGCCAGGCGGTCGCGACGAGCGACGCCGCGCCGACGTCGAGCGGCACCGGGCTGGCGATCGCGGGGCTGGTGGCCGGTGTCGCCGGCCTCGTGGTCGGGGGTGTCGCGCTCGCGCGGTCGCGCCGGGCGTGAGTCGCCCGACCGCTGCCGGGTCGCGCGGACGGTCGGCGACGACCGTCCGCGCGGCCACGGCCGCACTCCTGCTGACGCTCGGCGTCGCCGGGCCGGCGTGGGCGCACGCGTCCCTGCTCGGCACCGACCCTGCCGACGGTGCCGTGCTGCCCACCGCCCCCGACGTCATCACGCTCACGTTCGACGAGCCCGTACGGGTGGAGGACGGCGGCGTCCGGCTGCTCGACGCCGCGGGCACGGAGCTGCCATCGACGGCGCGGGCGGTCGACGAGCAGGTGCTCGTCACGCCGTCCGCCCCGCTGGGGCAGGGGACGGTGATCGTGTCCTGGCGGGTGACCTCGGCGGACAGCCACCCGATCGCCGGGGGCTTCACCTTCGCCGTGGGCGGGCGCAGCCCGACGACCCTGGCGGTTCCGACCCCCGAGCAGGACGCCGCGGTCCAGGTGGCCTCGGCGGCCGTCCAAGGCCTCGCGTACCTCGGCGTGCTCGGCGCCTGCGGGCTCATCGCCTTCGACGTGCTCGTCCTGCGGGGTGCGGCTGACGCCTCGGCCCGGGACCGGATACGGCGTGCGGGCGTGGCGCTCGCGGTGGCCGGGGGCGCGGCGACGGTGCTCCTGCTGCCGCTCACCGAGCTCCGGCAGCGGTACGCGCCGCTCTCCGGCCTCGCCGACGCGACCGCGTGGGGTGCCCAGCTCGCTCAGGACCCGGGGCTGACGCTCGCCCTCGTCGGCGCCGGGCTGGTGGTGGCGATCGAGGCCGCGTGGGCCGTCGAGCGACGGACGTCGTCCTCGGCGGGAGCTGCGCTGGCCGGGTGCGGGCTCGCGCTCGGCGGGTTCGCCGTCGTCGGGCACACCCGCGCCTTCGGACCGGCGGCGGTCACGCTGACGGCGGACCTCTTGCACCTCACCGTGGCTGCCTTCTGGCTGGGTGGGCTCCTCGGGCTCGGGCTGCTGCTGCGCGGCGTCCGCGCGCCGGCGGGCGGGTCCGGCCGCGCGTCGGGCGCCCGGCCGGTCGTGCGCGCGAGGGTGGACCTCGCGGCGGCGGCGCTCGCGCGGTTCTCCACCGTGGCTGCTGGGCTCGTCGCCGTCCTCGCGGTCACGGGAGGGCTGCTCGCGTGGCGCGTCCTCGGGTCGTGGGGCGCCGTCGTCGGTACGGGGTACGGCAGGGTTCTGCTGGTCAAGGTCGGCGTGGTCGTCGTCGTGCTGGGCGTCGCCGCGGTGAACCGCTTCCGGATCGTGCCGAGGATCGGCGCGGTGCCGAGCGACGCGACGGCGTGGCACCTCCTGCGGGGAACGGTCGCCGCCGAGGCCGCGCTGCTCGCCGTCGTCGTCGCGGTGACGGGTTGGCTGGTGGGCGCCGACCCGCGGCCGAGCCCGACGCCGCCGGCCGCGGTCGCGGAGGAGGGCTCGACCGGGGGCGCCGCCGATCCCGCTGGCTCGCCGGGGAGCGGCGACGTGACGAGGCCCGATGGTGTGGAGCGAACCGTGCCGCTCGGGACCGGGTCGGTCACAGCGCGCCTCACGCCGGCACGGACCGGGACGAACGCGCTCGAGCTCACCCTCGCCGACTCCGCGGGCCGACCGCTCGAGCCGATCGCGGACCCCGAGGTGACGGTGACCATGCCGGCGTACGGGCTCGGGCCGCTCAGCCGCCCGGTCACGCAGATCGGTCCCGGCGCGTACCAGGCTGTGCTCGACCTTCCCCTGCCCGGCCGGTGGGTCGTCTCCGTCGCGGTCCGGACGTCGCAGTTCGAGAAGCCGGTCGCAACCGTCCCGGTGGATCTGCCGTGAGGGGCGGAGCTGTCCGGGCGTTCACGCGCCGCTGGTCGCGGCGGCTGGTCTCGGTCCTCGCCGTCGCGCCCGCTGCGCTCGTCGCGTCCGCTGCGCTCGTCGCGCTCGCGGGTCCGGCCGCGGCGCACGTGGCCGTCGACGAGGCGGCACCGAACGGCGACGGCACGACGACCGTCACCTTGGCGTGGAACCACTCCTGCTCGTCCGACGCCGCGACCACGGGCGTCCGGGTCGCCGCAGGGACGGGCGTCGAGATCACGGGTGCGGCGACGTCGCTGGAGGGGTGGACTGCGGTCGTCGACGGGGGTGAGGCTCGCTTCTCGGGGCCGGGGCTCCCGACGGACCGGCTCGCGGACGTCGAGGTCACCGTCCGGATCACCGGTCTTCCCGGGGACCGGGTGCTGCTCCCCGCGGTCCAGGAGTGCGGCACGCAGCGGCTTGCCTGGACCGATCCGGAGCCGAGCTCCGAGCACCCTGCGCCGAGCCTGATCGCCACGGCGGCGATCCTCGACGACAGCTCACCGAGCCCATCGCCGACACTGTCAGCGACGGGACCGGGCCCGTCCGGACCGGGCCCGTCGGGGCCCGGTGACGGCGCCGACGCAGGTCGGGACACCGCAGTCGGGGTGGCTGCGGGAGCAGACGCGGGTGCCGGTGTCGGCGCCGACCTGACGCAAGCCCTCGGCGGTGTCCTGGCGCTCGCGTTCGCGCTGGCCGCGGTCGGCGTCGCGGCTCAGCGCCGTGCCGAGAGCCGACGTCGAGCCCGTCGGCCGACCGGGCGTCGTCAGGGATGAGGGTGCCCGGAAGCTCGGTTCGCGCGGAACTCCTCGACCGGGTCGCTGGTCGACTGGGGTTAGGGTCCGGGTCCATGAGGACGACTCCGCCGGAACCGCCGGCCGCCCCCTGGACTCCTCGTCCGTTCGACGACCTCGTCGCGGACCTGGCATCTGCCCTCGCGACCGGGAGCGGCCGTCCCGCCGTGCTGGCGGTCGACGGCCGGTCCGCGAGCGGCAAGACGACGC
>JBDIAU010000222.1:0-4412 GCA_039812565.1 Beutenbergiaceae bacterium | reverse complement strand
GAGCTCTACCCGGGCAGCGACTTCCGGATGAGCCGGCCCGTGCTCGAGGCGTACATCGGCCAGCTCGTCGCGGGCCATGCCGACGACACCGAGGTGGTCCTCGCCTTCCAGGGCGGGGAGCCGACGATGATGGGCCTCGACTTCTTCGTCACGGCCGTCGCCCTCGCCCGCGCCGCGATCCGGCCCACGCAGGAGCTGCTCGTCACGATCCAGACGAACGGCACCCTGCTCGACGACGCGTGGGGTGCGTTCCTCGCGCGCGAGGGCGTCCTCGTCGGGCTGTCGATCGACGGCCCGCGGGCCATGCACGACGCGTACCGCGTGGACAAGGGCGGCAAGCCGACCTTCGACCGCGTGCTGCGCGGCCTCGAGGTCCTGCGCCGCCACGGCGTCGAGTGGAACGCCCTGACCACCGTCAACGCCGCGAACGCCGAGCACGGGCGCGAGGTCTACACGTTCCTGCGGGACCAGCTCGGCGCCCGGTACGTCCAGCTCATCCCCATCGTCGAGCGCGAGGGCGACGGCGTGAGCCGGCGGACGGTCGACGGCGCCGCGTACGGCCGGTTCCTCGTCGACGTCTTCGAGGAGTGGGTCCGCCGTGACGTCGGAGACGTGTTCGTCACGATGTTCGACACGGCGCTCGCCCGGTGGCTGGGGATGGACCAGGTGGGCTCGTGCGTCCAGGCCCGCACGTGCGGGACGGCGCTCGCCCTCGAGCACAACGGTGACCTCTACTCGTGCGACCACTTCGTCGACCCCGAGCACCTGCTCGGCAACATCCGCGACGGGCGGACCATGCTCGAGCTCGTCGCCTCGCCCCGGCAGGTGGCGTTCGGGCTCGACAAGGACCGGCTCCTGCCCGCCCAGTGCCGGCGGTGCCCGGTCCGGTTCGCCTGCAACGGCGGCTGCCCCAAGGACCGGTTCGAACGCGCCGCCGACGGCGAGCCGCACCTCAACCACCTGTGCGCCGGCTACCTGCACTTCTTCACGCACGTCGACCGGCCGATGCGGCTCATGGCGGACGCCGTGCGCCGCGGCGCGGACGCCGCCGTCGTCCGCGAGCGGTACGCGCGCTGGGACGCCCGCCGCGCGCCCGACGACCCCTGCTCGTGCGGCCTCGGCCGCACGTGGCAGCACTGCCATGGATCACCGGCCTCCCGACCGGGGGCCGCCGACGCCGTCGACGTGACGGCGGGAGGAGAAGTCCGATGAGCGAGACCCTCATGCTGATCGTCGCGGCGTACCCGTCGCCGGACGTGGCGCAGAGCGACTTCGACGGCCTCGTCGCCACGGTCGGCGCCAAGGAGCTGAGCACCCGGGGGATGATCCTCGTCGCCAAGGACGAGGACGGGCAGGTCGTCGTCGCCGACACCGGGGACCGGCTCGGGCGCAAGGGCGCCGGCTGGGGCGGGGGCGTCGGCGTCGTCGTCGGCCTCCTCGCACCGCCGCTCCTCGCGTCCGTGGCGGTCGGCGCCGCGGCCGGAGGGATCGTCGGCACCTTCGCCGGGCACAAGGTGACGGCCGCGATCCAGGAGCAGGTCGCCGCCCACCTGCGCCCCGGGACGGCTGTGGTCATCGGCGTCTTCCCGGCGGCCGACCGCCTCGCCGTCGAGCAGGCCCTGCCCGGGTCCCCCGTGAAGTCCGTCGTGGAGTCCGACGAGAAGGGCCTCGACGAGCTCAGGCGCGCGCTCGGCGAGGCGATGGGCAAGTTCAACCCGGACCGCACGGTCCTGCCCGTCCCGGACAAGGACTTCGGCGGCGCCACGGGTCGCACGATCGACGCCTCCGTCGGCGACTGGAGCATCGTCGCCGGGGTCAAGGCGCCCGAGGGCGCCCCGAACGTCCTCGTCGTCCTCATCGACGACGCCGGGTTCGGCGGACCCGACACGTTCGGCGGCGGGATCCGCACGCCGAACCTCACCCGCGTCCAGCAGCAGGGCCTCACGTACAACCGCTTCCACGTCACCGCCGTGTGCTCGCCCACCCGGGCGGCGCTGCTCACAGGCCGCAACCACCACCGCGTCGGCATGGGCGGGATCGCGGAGCTCCCCGGACCCTTCCCCGGGTACACCGGGGTCCGGCCCCGCTCGTGCACGGCGCTGCCCCGGATCCTCAAGGAGAACGGCTACGTCACCGGCGGGTTCGGCAAGTGGCACATGACGCCGGGGCACGAGATGGGCGCCGCCGGGTCCTTCGACCACTGGCCGACCGGGTGGGGCTTCGACCACTGGTGGGGCTTCCTCACCGGCGCCGCCGGGCAGTACGACCCGATCATCACGCAGGACAACTCGACCCTCGGGGTGCCCGAGGGCGGGGACGCCGGGCGCTACTACTTCCCCGACGACATCACGGACAAGACGGTCGAGTGGCTGCACGCGGTGCGGGCCCAGGACGCCGACAAGCCGTGGTTCGTCTACTACTCCACCGGGGCCACACACGCCCCGCACCACGTGGCCAAGGAGTGGGCCGACCGGTACAAGGGCCAGTTCGACGAGGGCTGGGACGTCTACCGCGAGCGGACGCTCGAGCGCCAGAAGGCCCTCGGCATCGTGCCCGCCGACACCGAGCTCACCCCGCGGCCGGCGGAGTACCCGGCCTGGGACGGCCTGACCGACGCCGAGCGGCGGCTCTACGCGCGCCAGATGGAGGTCTTCGCCGGCTTCTCCGAGAACGCCGACTGGAACGTCGGCCGGCTGCTCGACGCCATCGAGGAGATGGGAGAGCTCGACGACACCCTCGTGCTCTACATCTGGGGCGACAACGGCGCCTCGATGGAGGGCACGCTGACCGGCTCCTTCAACGAGACGACGTTCTTCAACGGCCTCGTGCTCGACGCCGAGGAGCAGTTCGCTCTCATCGAGAGGTACGGCGGGATCGAGGAGCTCGGCGGCTTCCACACCGCGCCGCACTTCGCGGCCGCCTGGGCGCACGCCAACAACGCGCCGTTCCGCTGGGGCAAGCAGATGGCGAGCCACCTCGGCGGCACCCGCGACCCGATGGTCGTCTCCTGGCCGCGTCGGATCCCGACCGGCGGGAGCCTGCGGACCCAGTTCACGCACTGCATCGACGTCGTGCCCACGGTCCTCGAGGCCGTCGGGCTGCCGCAGCCCACCGCGGTCGACGGGATCGAGCAGGAGCCGCTCGACGGCACGAGCTTCGCGTACACGTTCGACGCCCCCGAGGCGCCCGAGCAGCACACCGTGCAGTACTTCGAGATGTACGGCAGCCGGGCGATCTACAAGGACGGCTGGTGGGCCTGCGCCAAGCTCGACAAGCTGCCGTGGGACTTCTCCCCGCAGACGCTCGCCCGCTTCGGGCCCGGCAGCGGCTGGGACCCGGCGGACGACCCGTGGGAGCTCTACCACCTGCCCGACGACTTCTCCCAGGCGCACGACCTCGCGGCCGAGCAGCCCGAGAAGCTCGCCGAGCTCGTCGAGCTCTTCTGGGCCGAGGCCGAGCGCAACCGCGT
This sequence comes from Beutenbergiaceae bacterium, assembly GCA_039812565.1. GTDB lineage: Bacteria > Actinomycetota > Actinomycetes > Actinomycetales > JAHECE01 > JAHECE01. The sequence goes on along the minus strand of JBDIAU010000222.1, from coordinate 943 downwards.
CCTGCCGATGCTCGGCGGGTTCGCCGTGTTCTTCGGGATCGTCCCGCCGATGCCGACCCGGACCCGGTTCACGTTCGCGGGCGACGTCCAGAACATCCAGACGACCATGATCCCGAGGATCATCGGCCGCTCCTACGCCATCGAGGCCGACGTCCACGTGCCCGAGGCCGGCGCCGAGGGCGTCCTCGTCGCGTTCGCCGACTTCATCGGCGGGTTCGCGCTGTGGGTCGGCGAGGACGGCCTGCTGCGGCACACGTACCAGTACCTCGGCGTCGAGACCTACACGCAGACCTCGACCGAGCCGATCCCCACCGGGGACGTCACCCTGACGATGCGGTTCGACGCCGACGAGACCCGGCCCGGGACGGGCGGGCGCGTCACGCTGTGGGCGGGCGACCGACAGATCGGCGAGGGTGAGATCCCGCGGACGATCGCGCTCATCTTCACGACGTACGCCGGCATGGACATCGGGCGGGACAACGGCGGCGTCGTCGACCTCGCGTACGAGGACCGGGCGCCCTACGCCTTCACCGGGACGGTCCGGTCCGTCGTCTTCGACCTCGCCCCGCAGCCCGTCGAGCGGCAGGCCGAGCTCCACGCGGCGCTCGCCCAGGCCGGGGTCGCCCACGGGGCGGCCGGCTGACGGGGTCGCGGACGCGGGACGTCCGGGCCGTCCACGGTCCGGACGTCCACGGTCCGGACGTCCGGAGCGCGGGCGCCGTCGGCCCCGGGCCCGGGCGTACGCTCGCCGGGTCATGCCGGGGAGCCCGAGGCAGTCGGGCTGAGAGGACGGCCGGGCCCTGCCGGCGCCGTCGACCCGCGAACCTGATCTGGGTCATGCCAGCGTAGGGAAGCAGTCGACCGCCGTCTGGCCACCCCCGCGCCCGCCGCGCCGCGGCGTCGGAGCCCTCATGACCCGCACCCGCCGCCGCGCCGCCGGCTC
>JBDIAU010000221.1:0-4421 GCA_039812565.1 Beutenbergiaceae bacterium | reverse complement strand
CCCCGACGACGGCGCCGCCCCCGACGACGCCGCCGCCCTCTTCCCGGGCGGTCCCGACGACGACGCCCTGGCCACCGACGCCGCCCTGCCCGACGGCGCCCCCGCCCTCACCGACCGTCCCGCCGAGGAGGACCCTGCCGATGCGTCTCGTCCGCGCGCTGCGGCGCACCGCTCGTGACGTCCTGCTGACGTCCCAGCTGCCGCCCCTGCTCGACCGGACCCGCGTGGTCCGGCGCCTGGCCCGCACCCCGCGCACGCCGCGCGCCCATGTGCTCCTGGCCGCCCCGGGCGGCGGGAACATCGGCGACCAGGCGCTCGCCGAGGCCTTCCTGGAGTCCACGACGGGCCCGGTGGTCGTGGTGACCCGCGGGCCCGGCGACGTCGAGGTGCCCGCCTGGGCCGCCGACCGCGTCGAGGTCGTGCCGCTGCCCGCGCTCGTCTACGGCACCGGGAAGAAGCACCGGGACGCCCTGGACCGGTTCGCGGACCTGCTGGCCGAGGCGAGCGACGTCTCGGTGGTGGGCGCGGACGTCATGGACGGCCGGTACTCGCTGCGGGCGTCGGTGAACCGCGCGTCGCTGGCGCACGCCGCGGCGGCCGCGGGCGTCCCGGCCCGGATCCTCGGCTTCTCCTGGAACGCGAGCCCGCGGGCGGCGGCGCGGATCGCCGTGACCCGGGCGAGCCGGGCGGGCGTGCTGACGCTGCTGCGTGACCCGGCGTCCGCGCGCCGGGCGAGCGCCGACGGCGTCCCCGAGGTCCGCGAGACGGCGGACATCGTCTTCGCCGCCCGCACGGTGGCGGAGCCGCCCGCCGACGCGCTGGCCGGGGTCAACGCCCCGTTCGCCCTGGTGAACGTGAGCGGGCTGATCGGCAAGGGTGTCGACCAGGCGGAGGAGTACGTGCGGGTGGTGGGGCACCTGCGGGCGACCGGCCACCACGTGGTGCTGCTCCCCCACGTCTCGCGCCCGGGCGCGGACGACATGACGGCGTGCACCGCGATCCTCGAGCGGTTCGCGGGGGACGACGGCGTGACGCTGGTCCGGCGGCTGCTGGCCCCGGCCGAGATCCGCGGCCTGACGGCGCGGGCGGCGCTCACGGTGACGGGCCGGATGCACCTGGCGATCATGTCGCTGTGGAACGGCACGCCGGCGGTCACGCTGGCGACGCAGGGCAAGGTCGAGGGTCTGATGGAGATGCTCGGGACGCCGGAGCTGTGCGTCGAGCCGCGGCCGGGCTTCGGGGTCGCGGTGGTCGAGGTGGTGGACGCCGTCCGGCCGGAGGGCTCCCGGGTGCGTGCGGCGATCGCCGCGGCGCTGCCGGCGGTGCTGGAGCGGGCGGCGCGGAACACCGAGGGCCTGGCGGCCCCCGTCCCGGCGGTGGCCTGAGGTGTCGCGGCTGCGCGGCGCGCTCGCCGGTTCGGTGGCGGCCAGCCCGGTGTGGAGCCCGCGGACGCGGGCCCGCCTGCTGCGCTCGCTGGGCGCGGGGATCGGCCAGGGCGTCAAGGTGCGCCCGTTCATCCGGTTCATCGGCTCGCCGGACGTCCTGACGGTCGGGCGCGGGTCCTTCCTCAACGTCGGCCTGACGGTGGGCGCGAACGCGGACGTCCGCGTCGGCGAGCGGGTCTCGATCGGCCCGAACGTCAGCCTGCTCCCGACGACGCACGAGGTCGGCCCCTCGCAGGCGCGCGCGGGCGCGACGGTGAGCGCCCCGGTGGTGGTGGGCGACGGCACGTGGATCGGCGCGGGCGCGACGGTCCTCGGCGGCGTCACGGTCGGCCCCGGCTGCATCATCGCGGCGGGCGCCGTCGTGACGGACGACTGCGAGCCGAACGGCCTCTACGGCGGCGTCCCGGCCCGGCTGATCAGGAGGCTCGATGACTGACGCAGCGGCGGTCGACGTCACGGTCGTCCTGCCGGCGTACAACGCGGCGGAGCTCCTCGAGGACGCGGTCGGGCGTCTGCTGCGCCAGACGCTCGCGGGCCTCGAGGTGGTCGTGGTCGACGACGGGTCCGCGGACGCGACGGCCGCGGTGGGCGCCGCCCTGGCGGCGCGCCACCCGCAGGTCCGCCTGCTGGTGCAGGAGGCCAACGGCGGCGTCGCCGCGGCCCGCGAGCGCGGCGTCGCCGAGGCCCGCGGGCGCTTCGTGTGGTTCGTGGACGCCGACGACGAGTGGCCCGACGACGCGGCGGCCACCCTCCTCGCGGCGGCCGAGCGCACGAGCGCGGACGTGGTGTGCGCGGGCGCGTCGACGGTCATGCTCGACGGCTCGGTCAAGCCGGTCGGCGCCCTGCCCCCCGGCGAGCCGGTGCTGAGCGCGGCGGAGGCGTTCACCGCGTTCCTCACCGGCGGGGTCTCCGGGCACCTGTGGAACAAGCTGTTCTCCCGGGAGGTCCTCGGCCGGGTCCGGTTCACCGCGACCCGGCAGCACTCGGACCAGGCGATGGTGGCGCAGGCGCTGGCCCGGGCGGAGAAGGTGGCGGTGGTCGACGCCGTCGTCTACCGGTACCTCCTGCGCGAGGGGTCGATCATCCGGTCCTCGACGCGCCGGGCGCCGGCGCTGCGGGCCGTGGGGCAGGTGGTCCGGGAGTGCGCGGCCGAGCTGGGCCCGTCGGTGGCCGACGGCCCGGCGATGCGCTACTACCTGGCCCGCTTCCAGCTGCTCTCGCGGTTCAAGGACGCGGTGGCCGGGGACTACGACGACGCCGAGCGCCGCTCCCTCGTCGCGCAGGCCCGCCGCGAGCTCACGGTGCCGATCCTGCTGGCCCCGGCCCGGGAGGGGGATCCGAGGCGCACGGTTATGCTGGGCGCGGCCCGGTGGAGCCTCCCGCTGTTTCGTCGCATGGTCGGCCGCGGGCTGGCCCGGGGATAAGAGCTGGAATTCAGCCGGTTTGACATCGCGGGCCGCGGGTCGCGACCATTTGCAGCAGCCAGGTATTTCGCGCCGAGATCCGAGAACATCTCAGGAACCGCCGATAACAGCCGAGTGGTCGTCCGGACGAAAGGAACACCGCCGTGGACGAGAACCAGGCTCTGCCCGCTGTGACCACGGGGACGTCGCGCCGGGCAGTCCTCGCCGGCGCCGCCACCGCCGGGCTCGCCCTCGCGGCCCTCGGCCTGCCGGGCGCCGTCCCGCGGGCCGCCGCGGCGCCGTCGTACTCCCCGATCCCGCTCCTGCCGGGCGAGATCTCCCGCACCGACACCCGGATCACGCGGCTGAAGAAGAAGCCGTACGAGTGCATCGACGTCTCGATCCAGGGCGACATCGCCCGGATCTTCGTCCCGCACACGGCGATCCCGAAGAGCAAGACCAACTTCGGCTGCGTGTGGTTCTACCACTCGAACGGCAGCACCTACACGTCGCTCGACGGCGCCTTCAAGTACGGCGCGGAGATGGCGGTGGACGAGGGCTCGATCTGCGTCTGCCCGAACTACGGCGGCAGCCTCTGGACGAACCAGACGTCCATCCAGGCCCAGGTGAACGCCTCCCTGTACATGAACTCGGTGTGGCGCCTGGGGATGAACTTCATGCGCGCCAACTCCGGCGGCGGCCCCCTGATGACGTACGCGTACGGCAACGCCCTGGTCCCACGCACGCGGGGGATCTACCTGGCGAACGCGGCCTACGACATGGAGGACCTGTACGCGCGGGACCCGGGGCGGATCGGGCCGGTGTACAACAACGACCCCGCCCTGGTGGCGGCGACCAACCCGGCCCGCCTGCCCGCGTCGTCCTGGACGGGCGGGCGGATCAAGGTGGTGGTCTCGGAGGCGGACTACATCGTCCCGCCGGCCCTGCACGGGATCGCGCTCGTCACGGCGGCGGCGCCGGTGGCCGTGGACACCCGCGTGCAGTGGCACGACGAGGGGCACGTGGTGCCCGCCTGGACGCAGCAGGACATGATCGCGACGTTCAAGAGCTGGATGTGAGCGCGGCCGCCGCGTAGTCCGGGTAGGCGTACAGCACCCGTCCGTCCCAGGGCACGCCGAAGCGGCGGACGAACGTGGCCTCGGGGCCCAGGCCCCCGGGCACGTCCCCCTCGACCGTGCCGACGACGGCGCCGCGCACGCTCTCGACGAACCCGACGTGGTGCACGGAGCCGGGCGCGTCGTAGGTGTAGAAGATCAGCGCCCCGACCTGCGGCGACGCCCCGGTACGACCCGCGGCGGCGAAGGGCGCGTACAGGTCGGCCGGGGTCGACGACGGCGCCACCCCGGTCTCCCGGACCAGCCAGGAGGCGAAGACGGCGCTCCACGGGCCCGCATGCCCGGGCAGGTGCTCACGCCACGGCCCGCGCGCGAACGGCACCCCCACGCTGCGCAGCGCCTCGGCCCGCACGCTCTCGGGCGAGGTGCCGCCCGGCCGGGGGCCGGCAGGCACGACGGCGCGCGGCGGGCCGGGCCGCTCGATCGCCCAGGCGACG
>JBDIAU010000220.1:0-4424 GCA_039812565.1 Beutenbergiaceae bacterium | reverse complement strand
CCCCCCGCTGCTCGCCCACGAGCCCGGGCGGGTGATGCTCGGCGACGTGCCGGGGGAGGACCTCTACCGGGCGCCCGCCGACACCCTCGCCCGGATGGTCCCCCTCCTCGTCGAGGCGCAGGCCGCCCTCGCCGGACGCACGGCGGACCTGCTCGCCACCGGGTGCTTCGACTGGCGGGCACCCCGGCTCGGCGAGCTCGCTGCCGACGCCGCCGCCCGCCACGGCGGCGAGCTCGACGCCGACGCCCTCGCCGGCGTCGAGCTCCTGCTGGAGGGGCTGCCGGACCGCCTGGCGGCGGTCGCGGCGTGCGGCGTGCCCGTGACGCTCGTCCACGGCGACTTTCACCCCGGCAATGTTCGGGGGCCGGCCGACGGCGCCGCGGGGCCGCTCGCGATCCTCGACTGGGGGGACGCCGGCGTCGGGGACCCGCTCCTGGACCAGGCCGCGTTCCTCGAGTGGGTGCCGCTGCCCGAGCGGGGGCGGATCGCCGACCTCTGGTCCGACGCGTGGCGGCGCGCCGTCCCGGGGTGCGAGCCGGACCGGGCCTCCCGGCTCCTCGCCCCCGTGGCGGCGCTGCGCCAAGCCGTGATCTACCGGGTGTTCCTCGACCGGATCGAGCCGACCGAGCGCGTCTACCACGCCCGTGACCCGGCCGTCTGGCTCACGCGGGCCGCGGAGCTCGCGCGGCGGGAGACGACCGGGCCGTGACCGGCGTCAGACCCGCGCGAGGATGAGGGCCTCGAGCCGGTCGTAGCCCTCGGCCATGCCGCCCTCCATCCCGGAGGCGACCATGCCGTCGCGGTCCTCGATGTTCTGGAACGACGACTGCCCGTGCAGGCGGGTGCGGCCGCCGAGGTCCTCGAACACGAGGGTGTCGAGGGTGACGTGCCCCGGCATCCCCTCGAACTCGAAGGTCTGCACGGCGCGGGCGCCGGGCGTGACCTCGTGGTAGACGCCGTGGAAGCCGTACTCGTTGCCCTCGGGGTCGGTCTGGACGTAGCGCCAGGACCCCCCGGTGACGGGCTCGTGGGTGACGACCGTGGTCGTGAGGTACGACGGTCCCCACCACTGGGGCAGGAGGTCGCCGTCCATCATCGTCGCGAAGACGACGTCGGGCGGGGCGTCGATCTCCCGCGTGAAGGTGACGGTCGGGGTCCCGGGCGGGACGGTGAGCTGCAGCGTGTTCATCGAGGACTCCTCGGGTCGGGCCGGGTGGGCAGGGATGAGGGGGGCAGGGGTGAGGGGGGCGCGGTTGACGGGCCGTGCTCGGCGGAGGGTGCGGGCGCCGTCGTCGGGGCGGCGCGCAGGGTGCGGATGGTGTGCTCGAGCCGGTCGAGCTGCGCCAGGCGCATGGCGCGGTGCTCGGCGAGCCAGGTGCTCGCCGGGTCGAAGCCCGCAGGCTCCAGACGCACCGGGCGGTACTGGGCCTGCCGGCCTCGGGTCACGAGGCCGGCGCGCTCGAGCACCTTGAGGTGCTTCGAGACGGCCTGGAACGAGATGGCGAACGGTTCGGCCAGCTCGTTCACGGTCGCCTCGCCCTGGGCGAGGCGGCTGAGGATGGCGCGGCGGGTCGGGTCGGCGAGCGCGGCGAAGACGTCGGAGAGGGCGTCCTCGCCGGACGTGTCGGTGACCGTGGTCATCGGCTCACCTCCTCCGTACGCGCCGTCCCCTGTATTCAACCGCAGGGTTGTGCAACCGTCAAGATGAATACGCGGGTGAACGCTCGACCGCCGCGCCCGCGCGCCGACGAGACGGTGAGCAGGGAGGATGTGGCCAGGCGCCAGCGGGCGCGAGCAGGAGGAGCGACATGACGGCCTACGACCCCGACGACGCCTATCGCCGCGCCTTCCCGCCCGGCCCCCAGGACGGACCGCCCCCGGGCCCCGTCCCCGGCGCCGCTCCCGGCCTGCCGCCGGCGCCTCCCAGCTGGGCGGACGACGGCGCAGCGCGGGTCGACCGGCAGCCGGGCTACGGGCAACCGGGCTACGGGCAACCGGGCTACGGGCAACCGGGTTACGGGCAGGCTCCGACAGCGGGGTACCCGCAGCCGGCCGCGTACCCGCAGCCGGCCGCGTACCCGCAGCCGAGCGCGTACCCGCAGCCGGGCGGCTACCCGCAGCCCTACGCGCCGGTGCCCTACGGCTCACCGCCTTATCCGGGCTACTCGCCGTACGGCTACGCCGTGGCGCCGAAGAGCCCGGCGCTGGCGCTCCTCGCGTCCTTCTTCATCCCCGGCTTGGGCAGCATGCTGAACGGCGAGGTCGGCAAGGGGATCGGCATCCTCGTCGGGTACCTGGTGAGCGCCGTCCTCACGATCGTCATCGTCGGGTTCGTCGGGCTGGCGATCTTCTGGATCTGGGGGATGGTCGACGGGTATCAGGGCGCTCGGGCGTGGAACGCCCGCCACGGCATCGTCAGCTGACGGGCGCCGTCGTCGGCTGCCCCGCCGTCGCCGGCTCCGGGGTGCCGCGGGCCGAAGGTCCCGCCGCGCGTGCGCGCGCTCAGGCGCACGATGGACGACGGCGGGGTGGTGTCCGCCGCCTCGCGAGTCGAGGGAGAGGACCGACGATGTCACTGGTACGACGTGACTGGCCGGAGGTCCCGGACGTGATCCGGCGCTGGTTCGAGACCGACGTCGAGAAGGGCTGGCTGCGCGTCGAGGAGTTCGTCGACGAGGGTGCCCTGGTGGTCCGCGTGGAGGTCCCGGGGATCGACCCCGAGAAGGACGTCGAGATCACCGTCGCCGACGGCGTCCTGACGATCCGGGCGGAGCGCAAGGAGATCTCGGAGAACCGCGAGAAGCAGTCCTACCGCTCGGAGCTGCGGTACGGCTCGTTCGAGCGGCGCGTCCCGCTGCCGGCGGGCGCCACGGAGGACGACGTGAGCGCCACCTACCAGGACGGGATGCTCGAGGTGCGGGTCCCGCTGGGGGAGGTGCCGGTACCCGAGCCGAAGCGGGTCCCGGTCACTCGCGGCTGAGAGCTCCGACGGCGCCCGGTCGCCCACCCGCGCCCCCGGCCGACCCCGCGAGTTCGCACCTTGGTGCCGAGGTCGCACCGACGACGGTGCGACCTCGGGTCTGAGGTGCGAACTCGCGTGGTGGGAGGGGACCGGGGAAGGGGGCGGTCGGGTCAGTGGCGCGGGGCGGGGGTGGGCCGGGTCAGCGGCGCGGGCGGAACGCGACCGCGGGGAAGCGCTCGGCGGCGACGGCGAGCGAGTCGTCGGTGAGCGCGGGCTCGAGCCCCATCTTCGGCGCCAGCGTGGCCCACGCCCGCGGGTGCGCCCGGGCGTACCCCTGGAGCGCCGCCCGCATGTCCGCCGGGTCGAGCACCCGGTGCTCCGGCGCGCGCCAGCGCTGCCCGCCGATCCGCAGCTCGATCGCGGGCGCGGCCCGGAGGTTGCGGAACCAGTCGCTGCGCGCCCCCCACGCCGCGACCACCGTCACCTCGGGCGTCCCCGGGTCCCAGCGCACCGCCTCGAGCACCACCTCACGCCGCTTCCCCGACGTCCGCCCGCGGTGCGCGAGGTAGAGGAGCCGATGGCCGAAGACCCAGCCGAGCCGCAGCCGGTACATCAGCAGCGGCGAGCGGAAGAAGACGCGCAGCAGCCCCCGGGGTCGGCGGTCGACCATCGTCATGTCAGCGCTCCACCCTTCAGCGCCCGAGCCGGACCGGGACCCGGCCGCCGTGGAAGCCGCCGACCTCGCTCGCGAACCGCCCGGGGACGGCCGCGCCGCAGTCCGGGCAGCGCCCGTCCGGGGTGAGGCGGTACTGCAGCACGGTGAACCAGTCCCGCTCGACGAGGACGGCGTGGCACGCCGCGCAGAACGTCGTGTCCCCCTCCCGGTTGCGCACGTTGCCGGTGTACACGAAGTGCAGGCCCTCCTCGAGGGCGATCTCCCGCGCCCGGATCAGGGTCGACGCCGGCGTCCGCGGGACGTCGAGCATCTTGAAGTCGGGGTGGAACGCCGAGAAGTGGTGGGGCACGTCGGGCCCGAGCTCCGCGACGATCCACCGGCACATCGAGCGGATCTCGTCCTCGCCGTCGTTGTGCCCGGGGATGAGGAGCGTGGTGATCTCGACCCAGACGTCCGTCTCGTGGATCAGGTAGACGAGGGTGTCGAGCACCGGGCGCAGGTGCGAGCCCGTGACCCGGAAGTAGAACTCCTCCGTGAACGCCTTGAGGTCCACGTTCGCCGCGTCCATGACCGCGTAGAAGTCGCGCCGGGGCTCCGGGTCGATGTACCCCGCGGTGACGGCCACGCTCGCGACGCCCCGCTCGCGGCACGCGAGCGCGGTGTCAATGGCGTACTCGGCGAAGATCACCGGGTCGTTGTACGTGAAGGCGACGCTGCGGCAGCCCCACGCCCGTGCGGCCTCGGCGATCGCCGCGGGCGAGGCCTGGTCCATGAGCGTGTCCATGT
>JBDIAU010000219.1:0-4430 GCA_039812565.1 Beutenbergiaceae bacterium | reverse complement strand
CGGTGGGCCATGACGGCCACGCCCAGGGTGTGGGCGTGGGCGCCGAGCGAGGCGCCCGCGACGCGCACGGCGTCGTCGATCGGTGCGTCGCGGCCCGCGGCCGTCGTGAGGGCGGCGCCGGTGGCCTGGCCGAGCTGGGAGGCCATGCGCGTGATCGCCAGGACGTCGCCAGCCGACGGGTGGTGCTCGGCGATCAGGTGGGCGAGGTTCTCGACGGCGCCCGGGACGTCGGCGATACCCGCCACGGTGAGGATCCCGTGTCGGGAGGGGCGCTCGGCGGCCGGCGCCTGGGTGGGTGCGGCGGCGACGAGGCGGGCGACCTCGTGCGACTCCACGAGCAGGGCGGCGGCGTGGCTGCGGACGCGCCGCTCGAGGCCCTCGGGTGGCGTCGTCACGGTGAGCAGCCGCTCGCTGCTCAGGGCGTGGACGTGAGCGAGCGCGGCGACGTCACCGACGACGGCCCACCGCTCGGTGTCCCTGAGCTCGGGCCCGGACTCCAGGTCGGCTCGGGCGAGCTGGGCGCTGACGACCAGACCCTTCCACGCGGCCACCGCGTCACGGGCGTCGCTGGGACTGTCGGGCCGGCCGGCCCAGCGCGTCGACGGCCGCTCCCCACCGCCGCGGGCGCCTCCCAGGGTGGGCGTCGCGGACAGGCGGTTGAGCATCGCTTGGACGGGGTGTCGCCCGACGTCGGAGGCGTCGACCGCGATCGGCAGGTGCGGGTCGAGCCCGGTCACGAGCCGGGTGGTGCCGGCGAGCAGCACGGCTAGGTCATCGCGCAGGGCGGCGACGGCGTCGGCGTCGCCCCGGCGGGCCGGGAGGGCGAGGGCGAGCGCGGCGTAGCGGGCGGCCTGGTCGATGTGCGCGGTGTACATCAGGCCGCTGCCGGGTCATCGCCGTCCACCACTGGGACGAGGGCGGTCATCGCCGCGTCGATCCGCTGGACGGCGGACCCGAGCCCGATCGCCCGCATCGCCGGCTGCACCGACGGGATCGCCGCGAGCAGCACCGACCGCGCCTGGGCCAGCAGCTCGACCGGTCCTGCCGCGGGTGGGGTCGCGGCGTCGACGACGTCCGGGACGGTGCCTGGCTCCTCGAGCTCCTCCCACGCCGCGCAGATCTCGAGGCCGGCCTCGCAGCCGGGCTCGCACCGCTCGATCGCCGTGGACAGCAGCCCACGCGCGACGGCGACCGGATCCGTGACCCCCTCCGCCAGGTCGAGCGGCCGGCTGCCCATGCGGTGCTTGCTCATCGGGTGCTCCCTTGCTTGCGAGGCTGTGGCGAGGGAGAGCGTCATCGACGCGCACACGCCGCCGCCGCGGCGAGGCGGTACCTGTGGACGGGCGTGCGGCCGAGCGGCGCCTGTGGGAACTCAGCCCGGGGTGGGGACCGTCGGGACCGCCTGGTCGCCCCAGGTCACACGGGCCTGGTCGTGCAGCTGCCGCTCGACCTCGGTCCTTCCGTCGGCGAGGTCCCTCGCGTCCGGTCGTCGGGTCCAGGGGTGCAGGTCGAGGACGATCGGGGGCGCTGAGCGCAAGAGCAGCACGGCGGTGCCGAAGGGCAGGGTCCGTAGGCGGGCTGTGTCCATGATCGGGACCCGGCGGATGTTCTGGGACGTGGTGCGTTCGCCGCGGTGCCCGCGGGTCAGGGTGGTGGTGTGCTCGTCGCGGTCGCCGATCAGGGTGGCGAGGTCGGTCAGGTCGCGGGCGTTGGACCCGCCGCCGAGGATGATCTTGGTGATGGCGGCGTCCCACATCGCTGCGGCGGCCTGCTCGCCCCAGGCGCTGCGGGCCTGGGCGAGGGACTGCAGGACGGTCAGGGTGGTGATCCCGGTGCCGCCGCCTTCGGACATCAGCGCCGGCAGCGACGGCAGCGGGGCGAGGTTGCCGATCTCGTCCAGGGCCAGCAGCAGCGGCGGGTCCAACCGGGCCCCGGTGGACGCGGCCGCGAGGCGGCGGGCGGTCTCGACGACGTCCTCGATCAGCGCCGCGACCAACGGCGCGGCGGCGCCGGCGCCGGTCGCGGTGCCCAGCACGTAGAGAGTGCCCCGGTCGCGCAGGAACGCGGCCGGGTCGAAGCTCTCGGACCCGGTGGGGGTGACGGCGTCCAGGACCCGGGGGTCGGCCAGCGAGGAGAGGGCTTGGCGGACGCCGAGCCAGATCGAGTCGCGGGTGCGCGGGTCGGCGGAGGCGGCCTGGTCCAGGGCGTCGGACCACCCGGGTGCGGCGGCGGAACTGCGGCCGAGGATGGTGACGGCCTCACCGGCGGCGGCGGGGTCGAGGGACCACCGGTACAGCTGCGCCGGGGGTCGGTCATCGAGCGCGGCGGCGTGCAGCAGGGCGCGCAGCACGGCCTCGGTCTGGGCGGCCCAGAAGTCCCCGCCGTCGACGCCCCTGGTGATCCCGGTGCCGGCGGCCAGGCCGCGGGCGCGGATCATCGCGGTCTGCGCCGTGGCGCAGCCGCGGATCGGGGACCACCGCAGACCGTCCGGGACGCCCGCGGCTAGGTGCTGCGGGTCGAAGACCGCCACCCGGCCGCCTGCCTTGCGTCGCGCGGTGAACGTCGCGGTGAGGTTGTCCGGGCGGGTGGAGGTCGTCACGACGGCGCCGGGCGCATCGAGGATGAACGGGATCACGAGGTGTAGGCCCTTGCCCGAGCGGGGTGGGCCGAGTACGAGCATCGAGTCCTCCACCGACGCCCACGCCTGCACCCCGCGGGAGCGGCCGAGAAGGTAGCCAACCTCGCCTGGTCGGGGTTCGGCGAGGTTCGGGCGGGTGTGAGCCGAGCGCTGCATCACGGCCCTCGCCCCGGCGGCCGTGGCGACCTCGGCCCGCGTCGCGGTGCCGGACAGGCGGCGTGGGTCCCCGACCCGGCGCCGGATGTCGCGCCGCCACCACCACCAGGCGACGACCCCGGCAGCCAGGGCGGCGGCGAGAACGGCAGCGGTGACGGTCCAGTAGAGGACAGGTCCGGACATGGGGGTGCCCCACGCCGCCGATGGGTCGCCGGGACGGGTCAGGACACGCACGGCGCCGGACAAGCCACTCTTGGGCGGCTCGTTCCCGGTTACTAGCGCGACGAGGCCCGCCGCGGCGCACACGCAACCGAGCGCGGCGATCACGCCGACGAGGACGCCGAAAGCAGTCTCCGGGATGCCGCGAGGCGGCGTCGACGGCGCCGTCATCTCCGGGGCCAAAGGCTTCGCACCACGGCGATGGACCCGCGGTTCGTCGTGCCGATCGGAACCTGGCTCAGGCCCAGGTGGCGTCTGCGTGTCATGCCGGGGGGAGCGCCGCCGCCGCGCACATCCCTCCTCAAGAACGGCTGCGACCGCCTCACGGGAGTTCTGCACCACGAGAGCGCCGGATTCCCTCAAGCGTCGGTGCGGGTCATGTAATGCAGGGCGAGGAATCCACTGGCGACGTGCCGAAGGGCCCAGATGCACTCCGTCACCTCGAGCACGAATCGCGGCTAGGATCTTCCCGTGGGCAACGGTAGATCTTGGGTCGAGCAAAAGCAGATCAAGTCCGCCTGGTCCCGCTACTGGAATGAGTACTCCAGTACCCTCTGGAGGCTCTGGCCTCGCTCCGCCGACTTGGGGAAATTCGTCGCGCTGAGCATGGAGTCGATCGCGGCCTTGCATACTAAGAGCAATGTTCTCGCTTCGCGAAAACTCTCCGAAGGTGAGCGGGCGAGTCTGAGTCTGCCTTTTCAAAAGGAGGCCCTAGAGTCGGTCGCTGACATCCTCGGGCGACCGCGCAGCGAGTTCCTCGAGGAAATCGTCTGGGTGAAGTGGTCGTCGTCTTTCAGGAGCTGGCTCGGGATTCTCCCGCTGCTCTCACAGAACGCGAGTGGTTTGGGGATCCCTCACGGTGAAGAGCCGTGCTGGGCGTGGGTGCTGGCAGCGTCCGCCGCCAACACCGATATGCCTTTAGTCCTGGTTCTGGACGAGCGTCTTCATCGAGACTTCTGTGCGCGGATCACCGTGGACTGCTCGGACGTCCTTGGCCTGTCGGGCTCGGAGATCGCCGCGTGGCAGCGGGGGCCGACAGCCGTCACGGGCAACGAGGTCGACAGGATCCTCAACCGGGCTGGTCATCACTGGTATCCGCGGGGACATCTGTAGCGCGCGTGTCGGCTTTGGAGCCTCGGGTGAGGCTGCGGCCGGAGAGCCCGTCCGTGCCCCGAGTTGCTCCGGGTGTGAGTAGATCTACTGCTCACCACGTGGGGCGTAGGTGCGGCGAACAATGTCGGAGGTGCGCTGCCACGCCGCCAACTGGCGGACCCTATTGTCCGCTGTCGCCGCTGCGGTCCTCCCGCGGGTTCCGAGCGGATGGCACGTCCGGACCACCTCAAACTCTGGCTCGGCGTAGCGCGACTCAAACGCTTGAACCATCGCCCACGCCCAGCGCGCCTCGTTGCCCTGGAGG
>JBDIAU010000218.1:0-4443 GCA_039812565.1 Beutenbergiaceae bacterium | reverse complement strand
ACGCGATCCTGGGCAAGGAGCAGAAGTGGACCTCGACGGGTGACCGCTCCGGCTTCACCTCGCCGTTCAACTTCATCATCCCCCAGATCCTGTTCTTCGTGTTCCTGGCGCTGACCTCCGTGGTCGCGATCTGGCGCGACATGGGCAACGACGAGATGAGCCTCGCCACCGCCTGGAACGTCACCAACACGCTGATCATGGGCGGTCTCATCGTCACCGCCTTCAGGGAGTCCCGCGCCCGTGGCGCGGTCGCCGCATCCCCCGAGACCCGCGCCCGTCGCATCGCGACCCTGTCGCGTCGCCACGCCGCCGCCACCCGTACCGCCCAGGAGGTCCCCGCATGACCACCGCCAACCGCTTCAAGCTCTTCGCCGGCGTTCTCGGCGTCTTCGTCCTGGTGGGCCTGCTCACCATCGTCTTCAACCAGCGCCAGGCCCAGGTCAGCAGCACGTCTGCGGCGATCACGGCGCAGACCTACCCCGTCGGGGCCGACTACGGGGGCATCGTCCTCGAGCGCCTCGTGGCCGACGGCGACTCCGTGGCCGAGGGGCAGCCGATCCTCACGATCACCAGCCCGTCGCTTCAGGCCGACCTCGCCGAGGGCCTCATCCAGCCGACCACCATCGGCTACCAGGTGAGCCCTGAGGGCGTCATCACCCTCGCCGCGCCGGTCGCCGGGGTGGTCAGCGAGATCAGCACCGAGCGCGGCTCTTTCGTCCAGGCCGGCCAGGTCCTCGCGATCGTGAACCGGACGGGCTCGCTCGGCGTCAACGCCCAGTTCCTGCTCGACCCGACGGACTACGGGCGCCTCGAGCTCGGTGGCCCGGCCCGGATCATCCTGCCCAACAACCAGGTGGTCGAGGGCACGGTCGCCGACGTCACGGTCGAGCCGGCCGAGGGCAAGGCGCAGACCACGGTCGTCATCGCGGCCCCCGCGCTCGCGGAGGACGCGCTCGCCACCCTCACCACGCCGGGCACGCCCGTCACCGCGGTCATCGAGCTGCGCGACGACGGCATCCTGGCCGGCGTCGGCGACGACCTGTTCGGCTTCCTGCGGACGATCGGCCTGTGACCATGACGAGCCGACGACATCGGCGCCGGGCCGGCGCCGCCGCCACCTCGGTGGCGGCGCTGGCCGCGGTCCTCACCCTGTCCGCCTGCGGGAACGACTCGACGCCGGCCCCCGGCGCCTCGGGCGCCCCGGAGGTGTTCCCGGCCGACCAGGTCTCGGACCTGGTCGCCGCCGTCCCGCAGGAGACCGTCAAGGACCTGCC
Source organism: Beutenbergiaceae bacterium (assembly GCA_039812565.1). Classification (GTDB taxonomy): domain Bacteria; phylum Actinomycetota; class Actinomycetes; order Actinomycetales; family JAHECE01; genus JAHECE01. Next base: position 3,169 of record JBDIAU010000218.1, on the reverse strand, counting down.
GGCCGCCCGGCTCGCCGAGGGCCTGGTGCCGCCGACCAACCGGTGGTTCTCCGGACTCGTCTTCGGCGAGACCTCGATGCCGGTGTTCCCGTACCCGCTCGCGGTGCAGCTCACGGAGGACGGCGTCTCCTTCGGCGCCCCGGTCGTGACGACCGGCGAGGTGACGATCGGCGGCCCGTTCCGCGCCGACGTCGTCCTCGGCCTCGGCGCCGACGAGCAGGTCGTCACCGCCTACGACACGGCGTCCGTGACCGTCACCCAGCGCGCCGACGGCGAGGACCTCGCCTCGACCGTCATCGCGCAGGGCTGGCCGTTCGTCGCCGTCACCGCGGCGCGCGACCTCACGGTCGACCTCGGCACCACGGTGACCGAGGGCGACGACGGCGTCTGGACCGTCGACGTCGAGGGGCGGACCTACGGGTTCGTCACCGACGGCTCGGTCTCGGGCGCCGGCGACGCCGTCGACCTGGGCGCGGGCGACCACCTCACGTGGTTCGCCGTCGCCGACGGCGGGGACGTGGCCGACTACGCCGCCGCCGCGGCCGCGCCGATCACCGGCACCAGCCTCGAGTACGGCGTCGACGGCGGCTCCGCCACGACGTCGATCGGGTACTCGACCGACGGCGACACCCTCGTCGCGGTGCTGCCGCACCAGGCGGCCGGCCTCCAGGGGTCGCCGGAGTGCGGGCTCGGGACGTTCCCGAGCGTGCTCGGCGAGCTCGAGGTCTGCCGGCTCGAGACGCTCACGTGGACCGTCCCGACCCTCGAGCCGAACGGGGCGCTCGACCTCTCGGGGCTCAGCGCCGACGAGAAGGCCGACCTCGCGGAGCAGGTCCGTGCGGACGCCGCGGCCGACGAGCCCTTCTCCGCCGACACGTACTTCGGCGGCAAGTCGCTCTACCGCGTGGTCAACCTCTACGAGGTGGCCCTGCAGGTGGGGGCGGACGACGTCGCCGCGGAGCTGCGGGAGCGGCTCGTGGAGGCGATCGACACCTGGACCCAGCCGGACGGCTGCGAGGAGCGCGGCGAGCGTTGCTTCGTGTACGACCCGGCCGGCATGGGCATGGTGGGACTCGTCCCGTCGTTCGGCTCCGAGGAGTTCAACGACCACCACTTCCACTACGGGTACTTCCTCTACGCCGCGGGCGTGCTGGGCTCCGAGGACCCCGAGCTCGCCGAGCGCTGGGCCCCGGTGATGGACCTGCTCGCGGCGGACATCGCCTCCAGCGGGGGCAACGGCTACTTCCCTGACCTGCGCGTGTTCGACGTGTACGGGGGCCACTCGTGGGCCAGCGGCACGTCGCCGTTCGGGGACGGGAACAACCAGGAGTCGAGCTCGGAGGCGGTCTCGGCGTGGAACGGGCTGGCGCTGTGGGCGCAGGCCTCGGGGCACGAGGCGCTCGAGACCCAGGCGCGCTGGATGCTCTCCGCCGAGGCGGCGTCGGCCCTCGCGTACTGGACCGACTTCCCGCTCGACGACCCGCTCTACGAGGGGTTCGACCACACGGTGACCTCGCTGGTGTGGGGCGGGAAGCGGGACTACGCCACGTGGTTCTCGGCCGAGCCCTCGGCGATGCTGGGGATCCTCGTCCTGCCGATGAGCCCCGTGGCCGGGTACCTCGCCGAGAACCCGGACCGGATCCGGCTCAACCTCGAGGACTCCGCGCCCGACGGCTACGACGTGATGTTCGGTGACTTCCTCCTCATGTACGCCGCCCTGCAGGGTGGCGACGAGGCCCGGGAGGCGCTCGAGCTCGCGCGGGAGCTGCCGGACGAGCGCATCGACGACGGGAACACCCGCTCGTACCTCGAGGCGTTCATCCTGGCCCAGGCGACCGCCTGAGCCGTCCCCGCCTCACGCACCACGACGCCGCCCGCGTCCGGACATCCCGGACGCGGGCGGCGTCGTTCGTGCGGGCGTTCAGCCCCGGGCGCGCGCCCGGCGGGCGGTGACGAACGCCCCGACGAGGAGCGCCGTGCCCGCCGCGACGAGCAGGACGATGAGGGCGGCCTGGAGGTCGAGGGCGGCGCCGGCGCCGACGGCGGTGACGCCGACGCCGAGCAGGGCGAGGACGAGGCCCCAGACCACGGTGCCGACCCGCAGGTGGGTCGAGGGGGTGGTGGTGGCGGGGCTGGGCCCGACGGGCTCCGCGGTCAGAGGCTCCGGGGTCGCGGCCGTCGGGGCGGCGTGGTCGGTGCGGGGGGTGGGGTCGTCGAAGGACATGGTCAGGACTCCTGGATGGTGACGTCGCCGAGGCCGGCGTCGACGCTCACGACGAGCGTCGGGGCGCCGGGGACGGGGGAGCGGAGGGTGAGGTCGAGGTCGGTGCCGGACAGGCCGGTGGCGGTGGTGCTGTCCGCCGAGCCGACGGTCCGGTCCCAGTCGTCGGACAGCGAGGTCCGGATGTCGCCGGCGCCGAGCTGGACGCGGACCTCCACGGGCTCGCCGCTCGGGACGACGACCGTCGTGCTGCCGGCCCCGGCCGAGATCGGCACGGTGACGCGCTCGCCGGCGGTCAGGGGGACGCCGGTGAGGTCGAGACGCGCCTGGCCGACGCCGTAGGCGTAGCCCTGCTCGGCCTCCGCCACGGACGTGGGCGCCCACCGGGTGTCCCCGGCGACGACGATGCCGCTGCCCGCGACCACCTCGCCCCAGGTGGGCACGGTCGCGACCACGAGGGCGCCCGGGACCGCGACGAGGCCGACCAGGACGGCGAGGCCGCCGAGCACACCGGAGCGCCTGCCGCGGACCCCCGCGACCAGGACGCCGAGGCCGAGGAGGGCGAGGCTGATGCCGGCGACGGTGAGCAGGGTGCTGGCCGTGAGCGCGCCGGCCCGCTCGGCGAGCAGGACGCCCGCGCCGGCGAAGAGGCACAGGGCGAGGACGACGCCGGTGAGCACGGGCCCCGGACCCTGGGCGCGCATCCGCGCGGGCGGGGGCTGCCAGGCGTACGGCGCCGTGGTCACGGGCGGGGCCGTCGCCGCGGGCGGTGCGTACGGCGTCGAGGCATAGCCGCCCTGGTAGCCGGCGTAGCCGGGGCTGGAGGAGGCGGGGTACGGCGTCGGGTACGCGGCCGTCGGGGCGTCCGCCGGCGCCGGGTAGCCCGGCGGGTACGTCGCGGTCGGTGCGCCGGTGCCCGGCGTGGGCAGGACGGACGTCGCGGTGCCG
>JBDIAU010000217.1:0-4467 GCA_039812565.1 Beutenbergiaceae bacterium | reverse complement strand
ACACGGCGGCCGCCGTGCGCCACCAGGTCGACGGCCACCCCCGCGGCAAGGTCGTCGTCACCGTCTCGTGAAGGGGGCGACCGTGCGGCGCCCCTGCCCCGGGGGGCGCCGCGGCGCGGACCGAGGGGAGGGCCTCCGCGCTCGCTTGATGGTCGGGTCCTCGCGGAAGGCGAAGTCCTTCTGCACCGGGGCGTCGATGTGGAGGGTGTGCGTGTGCTTGTGCACGGTCCACGTCCCTTCCGCTGAGGACGATCGACAGGGCCGGCTGAGGCCCGTTCGCGAGGCACGGTGCGGTCCGGCCCCATTCTCGAGTGTGCTCCGGGCCCCGAGATCGGCGAGGGACGAAGAGGGTCCGGTCTCCGACGAGAGCTCTGGTTCGCTACTCGAGGTGTCGGATCATGCTGGCGAAGGAGTCCTCGGTGATGATCGGGATGCCGTAGTCGGCCGCCTTGCGGGCTTTGCCGGTCAACGAGTCCGGATCGGCCGCGACGACCAGGCGAACCTTCTTGGTGACGCCGGTGTGGGGGACGAGCCCGACGGTTCGTGCACAGCGAGGTGCTCGAACGGATCGGGACGCGCAGGCCGAGGGTCTCGTAGGACGCGCGCAAGAACGAGGCGTCGAAGGTGGCGTTGTGGGCCACGAGGGTGCGACCACGCAGCAGCTCGGCGACGGGCCCCGCGACGTCGGCGAACGTCGGCGCGGCGAGGACGTCGGCGGCCGCGATGCCGTGGACCTCCTGAGGGCCGAGGTCGCGCTGCGGGTTGACGAGGGTCTGCCAGGTGACCTCCTGCTCGCCGTCTGGCGCGAGCAGCACGATCCCGATCTCGACGATCCGGTCGTGCCACGACGGGCGCAACCCGGTGGTCTCCAGGTCGACGACGGCGTACCCCGGCATCGCGTTCCTCCTCACGGGGTCCTGACGGCGTGGCAGACGCAGCCACGCCGGGCACGTTCCCGAATCCTGCCCGTGATCGCATCTCGTGGACGGGTGCGGCGGCCCGATGCGAGCCTCGGGCGAGCCGCCCGCGTGGTTGAGCGGGCGCGCGCATGGGACGCAGGACCTGTTGAGCCAGCCCGTGGGCGGGTCCGCAGGCGCGCGACGCCTAGAGACGACATCGACGAGGACGAGTCGGTGGGCCGGGTGACCTACGAGCTCATCCGGCGCCTGGTCGGAACCGGCGACGACCGCGTCGGTCATCGACTCGTCACCGCTTCGGCGACGGAGCGAGGTCGCTGAGCGACGCTGGCCGGCGCCTCAGGCGACGAGGCGCAGTGCCATGGACTCCATCTGCTCCATCACCAAGCGAATGGCCTCGGGCTGCTGGTCGGGCGGGTAGTCGTAGGCGACGAGGAGCCGCTTGACAGACGCGCGCAACTTGGCTTTGACGTCTTCGCGGACGGTCCAGTCGGTGCGCACGTCCCGGCGCATGATTCCCACGAGCGCCCGGGCGATGTCCGCGAGGACACCCTCGCCGTGCACCTCGACGGCCGAGGCGTTGGACGCCACCGCGTCGTAGAAGGCCAGCTCGTCCTCTGACAGTGGCGGAGCGAACCGGACACCGCGATTGCCCTCGGCCGCGGCCTCGTGCGCCACCTCGATCAGCGCGGCGATGACCTCGGCCGAGGTCAGTTGCGCGTTCGTGTACCGGGTCATCAGCTCGAGCAGCCGCTCGGAGAAGGCCCGTTGCCGCACGATGTTGTGCCGGGTCACCGAGCGGGTCTCGGCCAGCACGAGCGCACGCAGCGCCTCGATGGCCAGGTGGGGGTGCTCGGCCTGCTGGGCCTTCGCGGCGAACTCGGTGTCGAGGTCGCTGAGCGTCGGCCGCGGGATGCCCGCTGCACCGTAGATGTCGAGCACCTCGCCCGAGACGACAGCCCCCGCGACCAACTCGTTGAGCAGCCGCTGGACCTCCTCGGGGATCGGCTCGCCGCGCGCCTGGCGGTCCTCGGCGTCGAACTTGCCCATCCAGACGCGCACCTCCTCGTAGAACTGCGCCTCGCGCCTCACATCGGCGAGTGCGTCCGCCCGCCCGCAGATCGCCCACGCCCGCGCGAGCGCTCCGGCGAGGCGACGGAACCGCGAGGCGCGCGTCTCGTCGTCGGCGTCCTGCCCGCCGACGAGGGCGCCCCCCACCGTCCGGTGCCCCTCGCCGTCCGGCCGGCGCAGGTACTCCACGGTCCCCATGACGGCCGCGATGTAAGCGCGGGCGTCCCCCCGGGTCAGGCGCGCCCGCCAGTCGTACCCGGCGACGACGTCGCGCAGCACCTCGATCAGGCTCCGCGCCACCGCGACGGCGTCGTCGAGGTTGCGGCCCATCGGGCGGTGGGTCTGGTCGTCCGAGGTGTACTCCGCCAGGGCCTTGGCGAGGTTGTCCGCCAGCGGCGCGTACGCCACGAGCAGCCCGTCCTGCTTGCCTCGGAACGTCCGGTTCACCCGGGCAAGGGTCTGCATGAGGAGCGCGCCCTTGAGTGGCCGGTCGAGGTAGAGGGTGTGCAGCGGCGGGGCGTCGAACCCGGTGAGCATCATGTCCTTGACGATCACGATCTCAAGGGGGTCGTCGGGGTCCTTGAGGCGGTTCTTGATGACCGTGTTCTCGGAGTCGCGGCGCACGTGCTCGGAGATCGGCGGGCCGTCCGAGGCCGTCCCGGAGTACACGACCTTGATGACACCGCGGTCCAGCTCCGGGGCGTGCCAGTCGGGGCGCAGCGCCACGATCGCCGCGTACAGCCGCGCGCAGATCTCCCGCGTGGCGCCGACCACCAGCGCCTTGCCCGGCACGAAAGGCCGCTCCGCCGTCCCGAGCACCGCCCCCATCGCCGCGCGGCGCGCCTCCCAGTGCGTCACGAGGTCCTCGGCCAGGCGCGTGATCCGCGCCGGGGCCCCGTAGACGGCGTTGACGACGGCGACGGACGCCTCGATGCGCGCGCGCTCGGCGTCGTCGAGCCCGGCGGTGGCCTCGTCGGCCGCGGCGTCGATCGCGTCCTCGGTGAGGCCCTCGGCCATCTGCACCTTGACGAGTCGGCTCTCGAAGTACACGGGCACGGTCGCGCCGTCCTCGACGGCGCGGGTGAGGTCGTAGACGTCGATGTAGTCGCCGAACACCTCGCGGGTGTTGCGGTCCTCGAGTGAGACGGGTGTGCCGGTGAACGCGATGAGCGTGGCCCTGGGGAGGGCGTCGCGCAGGTGGCGGGCGTAGCCGTCGAGGTCGTCGTAGTGGGAGCGGTGCGCCTCGTCGACGATCACGATGATGTTCGACCGGCCCGACAGCTCCGGGTGTGCCGCCCCCGCGTCCCGCTCCGCCAGGCTGCGCCCGAACTTCTGCAGCGTGGTGAAGTAGATCCCGCCGGAGCGGCGGTCGGTCAGCTCGGCCCGCAGCTCCTCGCGGCGCTTGATCTGCTTCGGCGCCTCGGGCAGCAGCCGGCTCTTGGCGAACGTCTCGTACAACTGGCCGTCCAAATCGTTGCGGTCGGTGATCACCACGATCGTGGGGTTCCGCAGCCTTGGGTGCGTGATCACCTGCGCCGCGTAGAGCTCCATCTCCATCGACTTGCCCGAGCCCTGCGAGTGCCACACGACGCCGGCCCGCCCGTTCGACTCAACCGCCTGGACCGTGGCCCGGACCGCCTTCTCCACCGCGAAGAACTGGTGCGGCTTGGCGATCCGCTTGACCAGGCCGTCGGGCCCTTCGTCGAACGCGACGTACCCCGCGAGCAGGCGGAGGAACCTCTCCTGCGTGAAGAGTCCATCGAGTGCGCGGTCGAGCGCGGTGGCGCCGTCGTCGTCGGGCTCGGACGGCGAGGTCGACGACGACGCGGGCCGGCCGTCGTCGTCGACGTTCCACGGGGAGAAGTGGTTGAGCGGGGTGAACGGGGTGCCGTACTTGGCGGTGACGCCGTCGGAGGCGAGGGCGACGACGGCGAAGCGGAAGGCGAGCGGGAACTCCCGCAGGTAGGTGCGGACCTGGGCATGGGCGGCCGCGACGTCGGCGCGCGCCGAGCCGGCCTTCTTCAGCTCGACGACGGCGACGGGCAGTCCGTTGAGGTAGAGGACGACGTCGAAGCGGCGCTCGACGTCGCGGTGCAGCACGGTGACCTGGTTGACCACCAGCCAGTCGTTCCGGGCGGCGTCCGCGCTGATCAGGCGGATGGTCGGGGTCTGCTCCTGTCCGGCGTCGTCGATGTAGGTGAGGCCGCGGAAGCCGTCGGTGAGGAAGCGGTGGGTCCGGAAGTTCTCGGTGATCGCGTCCTGTGAGGTGGGGGCGATGATCATCGCGAGCGCCTGCTCGAGGTGCTCGCGCGGGACGCCGGGGTTCAGGCTGCGCAGCGCCGCGCGCAGGCGCGAGGAGATGAGGAGGTCGTCCCAGGACTCGCGCTCACCGGTGCCGGGTGCGATCGCCTGGCCGGTGCTGGGGCGCCAGCCGAGCTCGGCGAGTGTCTCGAGGGCGAGGTGTTCCCATGCGGCCTCG
>JBDIAU010000216.1:0-4479 GCA_039812565.1 Beutenbergiaceae bacterium | reverse complement strand
CCGCCGTTCCGGTCCACGTACCCCCGCGGCAGCGTGAACTCGTAGCGGGTCTTGAGGCTCACTTGACCCGCGTCAGGGACTCGATGGTGAGGGTGATGGTCTCCTTCACCGGGTCGTTCGACTCGACGCTCAGCTGGTCCGTGGCGATCTTGCTCGGCCAGCCGTTGGTGAAGTTGAACCGGGCGACCTCGGCGTTGGTCGAGTCGTACATGACCACGGAGCCGTTCTTGCGGTTGTTCGTCCGGTCGGTGAGCAGGATGCCCTTGTCCCGGATGTCCTGGAACCAGCCCCACATCTTGTCCTGGGTGACGTCCGCCGGCGCCATCCGGACGAGCTGCAGGTCGGGCGCCTTGGTCGCCTTGCCCAGGGTCTTGATGACCTGGACCTTGCCGTTCGCGCCCGCCTGCTCCATCGTCACGACGTCCACCTCGATGTCGAGGCCGGTGACGGAGGACAGGATCGAGACGACGGACCCGTCGATCTCGAGGAAGAAGTTCTGGGAGACGATCGGGTCGGTGTTGATCAGGTCGTTCGGCATCGAGGAGCTCCTGTCGGGTGGCGGCGCGCGCTCAGGACGCGATCTGCTTGTTCTGGCTGATGCGGAAGATGACGAACTCCGCCGGCTTGACGGGCGCGATGCCCACCTCGACCACGAGCTTGCCCGCGTCGATCGACTCCGGCGGGTTCGTCGTCTCGTCGCAGCGGACGAAGAACGCCTGGTCCGGGCTGGCGCCGAAGAGCGCGCCGGCCTGCCACAGCCCGCGCAGGTACGCGTTGAGCGTCCGCTTCACGCCCTCCCACAGGGCGACGTCGTTCGGCTCGAACACCGCCCACTGGGTGCCGGTGAGGATGGTCGACTCGACCATGTTGAAGAGCCGGCGCACGTTGATGTACTGCCAGTCGGTGTCGGAGGCGAGGGTGCGGGCGCCCCAGATCCGGATGCCGCGGACCCCGAACGGGCGGATCGCGTTGATGCCGATCGGGTTGAGCACGGACTGCTCGTTCTGCGTGATGGAGCGCTCGACGTCGAGGACGCCGCGGATCGTGTCGTTCGCCGGGGCCTTCCACACCCCGCGGGTGTCGTCCGTGCGCGCCCACACCCCGGCCACGTGCCCCGACGGCGGCACGAGCACCTGGGAGGTGCCGTTGCTGCCGGTCGGGTTCTCGACCTTGATCCAGGGGTAGTACATCGCCGCGAACGCCGAGTCGTACTGCGCGACGTCGCTGCGCCACTCCTTGATCTGCTGCGGGGACATCCCGGGCGGGGCGTCGAGGATCGCGACCCGGTTCGCGTGCAGCTCGCAGTGCGCGATGAGGCTCGTCTGGACGGCCTTCCACAGGTTGAGGTCGAGGGAGCCGTCGGCCTTGCGCGCCGCGGTCACGAGGTCGGGGACGACGACGATCGTGACGTCCTCGGCGATCGCCAGGCCGTTGATGCCCGAGCGCGCCGACTCCGAGCCGGCGAACTTGCGGCCCGAGACCGGCACCGGCACCGGCGCGGCCTTCTCCAGGGCGTACGCGCCCGGGCGGAGCACCTCGAGCTGGCTCGCGAGGTCGACGTCCTCGGCGAGCGACACCTCGACCTTGACCCGCGTCGACGTCGCGTTGACGACCGTCGCGGCGTCGCGGGGGCCGCCGAGCGTCAGGCCCGCGTAGGTCTCCACGGCCTCGCCGCCGGTGACGATGGTGAGGGTGAAGGGCGCGGGTCCGTCGTCGTCGGGGGCCTCGTCGGTCTCGACGAGGACCGTGAGGTCGGCGTCCGGCTCGACGGACTCGATCGCCAGCGGCAGGCCGAGGGACCGGTCGACGGCGGGCAGCTCGCGCCGCGCGGGCTTGCCGGCCGGCTCCGCGTTGGGCACCCGCACGATGTACGCCAGGCTGCCGCCGTTGAGGAAGTACCCGTACACGGACAGCGGCAGCATCGCGCCCTCGACGAACCCGCCGTACAGCGCCTCGAACTGGTTCCAGCTCGTGACCAGCCGCGGGGCGAGGCCGTCAGGGTCGAGCGGGTCGTCCTGCGGGGCCCGCGCGGTGAACCCCACGAAGGCGGCGACCGCCGTCGGCGCCGAGGCCAGGACCTTCTGGGACGAGGGGACTTCCTCGACGTACACGCCGGGTGCGGTGTAGGTGGGCACGGGCCATCCTTCTCTCGGCAACACCCTCGGCAGGTGCGAGCACCGTCGTTGGTGAGGGACGCAGCGATGTCGGGGGAAGGCTAAGAACGCCCCCCTCCGGCCAGCATCGGTAATCGCTACCCAACGTGTCGGGACGCCCCGCCCGCATCCGGGCCGGCCCAGATTTGCGGGGCCGAGCCGTGGATGATCAGGCCGGAGCCGTTCCCGCGGGCCCCCGCGCCGAGCATCATGTGGGCCCTAGGTCCCCACCCCCTGTCCCCGGCGAGGGAGTCCTGTGTCTGCGCTGCCGCACCTGCCCGTGGGGCTCGGCGCGCCCGGGGACACCGACGTCGCCCGGCCGCAGGCAGGCGCCCGCCGCGCCGGGCAGGCCGCCGGTTTCGTCCCCGAGTCCCGCCGCCGGGCGGCCGACGCCGTGCGCGAGGCGCTCGCCGTCGGGCGGAGCGTCGTCGTCGTCGGGCCGGCCTCCGTCGGCAAGACGCACGTGGTCGGGCTCGCGCTCGAGGACCTGGCGGACCAGCGGGGCGCGCCCCGCGTCGTCAGCCTCTCCGGCGCGTCCACGCGCGGCGGGATCCCCCTCGCCGCCCTCGAGCCGCTCCTCGGCGACGACGGGCTGCTCACCCTGGGCAGCTTCGCCCGGACGGTCCGCGTGCTCTCCCGCTCGCTCGCCGAGCGCGCCGCCGGCCGGCCCGTGCTCCTGCGCGTCGAGGACGCCCACCTCCTCGACGACGCCTCCGCGCAGGCCCTGGCGTGGGTGGTCCGCCAGGACGAGGTGGTGCTCGTCGCGACGCTGCGACGCACCGGCGGCGCCGGCTCCCCCTGGCTCGAGCTGTGGAAGGACCGCGCCGTCGAGCGCGTCGACGTCGAGCCGTTCACCCCCGCCGAGATGGAGACGTGGCTGGGGGCGGAGCTCGGCGGCCGCGTGACGGTCGACGTCGCCCGCCGCGTCTGGACCCAGACGGCCGGCAACGTCTTCTACGCGGCGGAGGTCGTCCAGTCCGAGGTCGCCGCGGGCAGCCTGCGGGAGCAGGACGGCGCCTGGGTGTGGGACGGCCGGGCGACGCCGGGCCCACGGCTCCTCGAGATCGTCGAGAGCGACACCGCCCGGCTCACCACCGACGCGCGCGCCGCCCTCGAGGTGGTCGCCCTCCTCGGGCCCGCACCGCTCGGGCACGTCCTGGACCTGGCGCCCCGCGCCGCCGTCGACGAGCTCGTCCGCGCCGGCATCGTGAGCCTGCGCCCCTACGTCTCGGAGTCCGGCAGCGACCTCGCGGTCGACGTCACGCACGCCCTGTACGCCGAGGCGGTGCGCAGCGCGGTGCCCCGCAGCCGGCGCCGGGAGGTCCTCGAGTGGGCCGAGGCGCGGCACCCGCTGGCGGGCGAGGCGCTGATCCGCGCCGTCGACCAGGCGCTCGACGTCGGCCTCGAGGTCCCGCACGAGCGGCTCCGCGCGGCCATCGACGCCGCGTTCACCCTCCGGCAGGCGGACACGGTGGTGCGGCTCGTCACCGTCGCGCTCCGCGACCTCCCCCGCGAGCCGGGCCTGTGGACCGAGCTCGTGCTCCAGCGCGCGGAGGCCTGGTGGTGCCTCGGCGAGCCGGCCCGCGCGGAGCGCGACGCCCGCGAGGTGTGCGACGTCGTCCGCGCGGCCCCGGCGCCGGCGGAGCCCGACGTCGCCCACCTCGTCGCCGGCACCCAGCTGGTCGCGGCCGCCGTGCACCACCGGGACGACGACGTGGAGTCCGCGGTGGCCGTGCTGGACGAGGCACGCACCTGGCTCGCCTCCCGCGGCGCGCGGGGGCGCCGGGGCGACGAGCACGGGGACCCCGCACCCTGGGACGACGGGCACTGGGATCACGCGCTCACCCTGGCGCGCCTCGTCCGGTACGGGTTCGGCGGGCACGCGACCACCGAGCTCGCCGTCTCGGCCCTGGCCGACCCCCGGACCCCGAGCATGCGCGTCTCGCTCGTCTGCCCGACCGTCATCGGGCTCGCGCACGCCGGCCGGTTCCGCGCCGCGCTGCACCTGTGCCGGCGCTACCTGCCCGTCGCGCACGCGCACGCCGACCGGCACCGCTGGGCGGCGGCCGAGATCGAGGTGGCGGGGCTCGTCGCACGCCTCTGGTCGGGCGACGTCGAACGGCTCGCCGCAGAGGTCGAGGCCGAGCCCGCCGGCGACCCCGCGCCCGGCGTCGACTGGGCGACCGTCCAGGCGGGCCGCGGGCTCCTCGCGATGGCCCGGGGGGCGTGGTCGAACGCCGCGGCCGAGCTCTCGGCGGCCAACGCGCCCGTGCGGGTGGGCGACCGTGCCGGCGTGCGCGCGTACACGCTCGCCGCGGAGGCCCTG
>JBDIAU010000215.1:0-4480 GCA_039812565.1 Beutenbergiaceae bacterium | reverse complement strand
AGGATGTTCACGCCGACGGCCATGGCGACGATCGGGTCGAGCCGCAGCCACCCCGTCCCGGCGACGAGGAGGACGCCGACGACGACGCCGACCGAGGTCCAGACGTCCGTGAGCAGGTGCTTGCCGTCCGCGACGAGGGTCAACGACCGGTAGCGCCGGCCCGTGCGGACGAGCACGAGGCCGACGGCGAGGTTGATCGCCGTGGCGACCAGCGTCACGAGCAGGCCGAGGCCGACGTTCTCGAGCTCCCGCGGGTGGAGGAACCGCTGCACGGCGGAGACGATGATCACGATCGCGGCGACGAAGATCATGATCGCCTCGATCGCGGCCGAGAAGTACTCCGCCTTGGCGTGGCCGAAGTGGTGGTCCTCGTCCGCGGGGCGAGCGGCGACGCGCAGCGCGACCAGGGCGACGAACGCCGCCACGAGGTTGACCACGGACTCGGCCGCGTCGGAGAGCAGGCCGACGGAGCCTGTCACGAGCCAGGCGCCGGTCTTCAGGGCGATGGTCGTCACGGCCGCGGCGACGGACAGCCACGCGAAGGCAGTGAGCGATCGCCGGGCCCCTTCGGGGACCGGCACGGGCGCCGCTTCGGCCGTCATGGCCTCATTGTGGCCGGTCGCGGGCCCGGGCGGCGCTCCGCTCTGAGATCCCTCTGAGACCGCGCTGGGACGCTCGGGCCGGGGCGCGGACCGCGCCTGCCGCCGATCCGGAGGAACTGCCGTGCTCGACACCGTCTTCGGACTCCCCGTCCACCCGCTCGTGGTCCACGCGACCGTGGTCCTCGTGCCGCTCGCCGCACTCGCCGTGCTCCTCGCGGCCGTGTGGCCGCGGTTCCGCCGCTGGGCGGGCGTGCTCCCGCTCGTCCTCGCCACGGTCGCCGTCGTCCTCACGCCGCTGTCGACGCAGTCCGGCGAGTCTCTCGAGGAGCGCGTCGGCGAGAGCGACCTCGTGGAGACCCACGCGCAGCTCGGCGACGGCCTCCTCAGATGGGTCGCCCTCCTGTGGGTCGGCGCCCTGCTCCTGTTCCTCGTCGAGCGCCAGGCCCGGCGGGCGGCGGCCGCAGCCGCGGCCGGTGGGTCCGCGCGGACGTCCCGGGCGCTCGCGGTCGTCGCCCTCGTCGTCGCGCTCGTCGGGTCGCTCGGCACCACGGTCCAGGTGGTCCGGATCGGCCACACGGGTGCGCAGGCCGCGTGGTCGGACGTCGCCACGAGCACGGTCGCGCCGGCGGGGGAGTCGGGAGCGGACGACGACGACTGAGACGCCCGAGCCGCTCGCGCCGGGCGCCGAACCCACGCAGGACGGCGCCCGGTGCGACGATGGGCCCGTGGCGCACGCGGCGGTCCTGCTCGTCGAGGACGACGCCCGGCTCGCCGAGATGCTCGGCCGCCTCCTCGAGGCGGAGGGCTACGCGGTCACGACGGTCCGCGACGGTCGCGCGGCGCTGCGGCGCCTGGCGACGGCGCCCGTGGACGTCGTCGTCCTCGACCGGGGTCTGCCCGACGGCGACGGGCTCGGTGTGGTCGCCACGATGCGGCGCTCCGGCCGGTCCACCCCGGTGCTCGTGCTCACGGCGCTCGGGACGGTCGCCGACCGCGTCTCGGGCCTCGACGCCGGCGCCGAGGACTACCTCGTGAAGCCGTTCGCCGTCGACGAGCTGCTCGCCCGCCTCCGCGCCCTCCTGCGCCGCGCCGGCGACGGCGCCCGGGTCCTCGCGCTCGGAGCGGGCCACCTCGACCTCGCGGCGGGCGACGCCGTGCGGCCCGACGGCACCCGCGTCGCGCTGTCGCCGACCGAGCGCGACCTGCTCGCCCTCCTCGCCCGCCGCCCCTCGCGGGTGTTCGAGCGCGACGAGCTCCGCGACCAGGTGTTCGCGACGGCCGACACCCGCGGCGCCGTCGACACCTACGTCTACTACCTGCGGCGCAAGCTCGGCCCGGACGTCGTGCGCACCGTGCGGGGCCTCGGCTACCGCGCGGGGGAGATCCGGTGAGCGAGGCGGGGCGGCACGCCGGCGACGCCGCGCTCGTCCGTGGGGCCCGGCTGAGGCTCGCCGCCCTCGTGGGCCTCGCCGTGCTCCTCGGCGTGCTGCTCGCTGCCGGCGTCACGTGGCTCACCGTCACCCGCACCCAGGCAGCCGTCGAGCGGACCGCGCTGGAGGACGCGATCGAGGACGCGCGCGGCGGGGAGCCCCTGCCGGAGGGCGTGTGGGCGGTCGTGCGGGAGCCGGACGGCGGCACCCGGGTGCTCGCGGGCACGGTCCCCGGGGGCCTGCCGGCGACCGACCTGCTCGACCGCGTGGCCGAGACGGGCGTCGCCGTCTTCACCCAGGTCGCGACGCCGCAGGGCGAGGAGCAGCTCACGCTGACGACGGTGAGCGGGGGGGTGGTCGCCCAGGCCGGCGACGACCCGTCGTCGGCGCAGGCCGAGCTCGCCCGGCTCGGCGCCGGCCTCGCGACGGCGAGCGTCGCGGGCGTCGCCCTCGCTCTCCTCGCCGGCTACCTCCTCGCCGGGCGCGCCACGCGCCCGCTCGTCGAGGCGCTCGAGCGGCAGCGGCGTTTCGTCGCCGACGCCAGCCACGAGCTGAGGACCCCCTTGGCCCGGCTGGGCCTGCGCGCCGAGCTCCTGCGCCGCGGGCTGCCGCCGACGGCCGACGACGCCGTCCGCCGCGACGCGGACGAGCTCGTCCACGAGACGGCCGAGATGGCGGACGCCCTGACCGACCTCCTGCTGGCGGCGAGCCTGCGCGCCGGCGCCCCCGGCGAGCGGGTCGACCTCGTCGCCGTCGCCCGCGACGTCGTCGCCGCCGACGAGCCCCGGGCGCTGGACCGCGGCGTGACGCTCGTCCTCGTGCCGAGCGAAGGTCCGGGCGTCGTCCTCGGCAGCCGCGGCGCCCTGCGCCGGGCCGCCGCGGCCCTCGTCGACAACGCCCTCGAGCACACCCCGCGCGGGGGCCGGGTCGAGGTCCGGGTCGGGGCGGGGCCGGCCGGCCGGGTCCGGCTCGAGGTGGTCGACGACGGCGAGGGGTTCGACTCCTCCGACCTCGACCACCTGCGCCGGGCGTTCGCGCGCGGCGGTGCGGGGGACCGCGGCTTCGGGCTGGGGCTCACGCTGGTCGACGAGGTCGCGGACGCGCACGGGGGCCGCCTCGAGGCCCGCTCGCGGCCGGGCGCGGGGGCCGCGGTCGCCGTCGTGCTCCCGGCGGCGGAGGGCTGAGGGAGGCCCGCTCACCCTGGCTCGGATGTCAAGACCGCCGTCCTGCGTCCGGATCGCGGAACGGTACTCCCGGTATCACTTACATAACGATCTCCCGGGTACCCCCCCTTCGTCCCGGGTTTTTCCGGGGAGGCGTGCCTACTCTTCGGGGTCCCAGGCAGACGCCGTCGTCCGTCGGGCCCTCGGGCCGCGGCGCGGCCGCCCGACGGCGAGCGTCGCCACGCAGTCCCCTAGGAGGTTCGTAGTGAGAGTGAGGCAGGCCTCTGCGGCCGTCGCCGTCGTCGCGGCCGGCGCCCTTGTCCTGAGCGCGTGCTCGACGCCCGAGGTCGAGTCGAGCATCGACGAGGGCACGTCGGTCACCGTCGGCTGGAACCAGGCGTTCTACGAGTACAACAACAGCACCAACACGGGTAACGCCACGGCGAACTCGATCATCACGTACCTGATGAACGACGCGTTCAACTACTACGACAAGGACCTCAACCTGGTCCAGAACACGTCGTTCGGCACCTACGAGAAGACCTCCGACGACCCGCTGACCATCGAGTACACGATCGCCGACGGTGTCGAGTGGTCCGACGGCGTCCCCGTCACCGCCGCCGACCTCCTCCTGTCCTGGGCCGGGCAGAGCGGCGTCTTCAACAACGTCGAGCCGGTCTACGACGAGGAGACGGGCGAGATCACCAACCAGGACGAGCTCGACGCGGGCGTCTTCTTCAACGCGTCCGACCCGGCCCTCGCCCTCATCACCGAGACCCCCACCATCAGCGACGACGGCAAGACGCTCACGGTCGTCTACTCCAAGCCGTTCGCCGACTGGGAGGTCGCCCTCTGGTCCGGCTCCGAGACCGGCGTCCCGGCGCACGTCGTCGCCCAGAACGCGCTCGACATCGAGGACGCGCAGGAGGCCACCGACGCGCTCGTCACCGCGATCCAGGACAAGGACCTCACCGCCCTCGGGCCGATCTCCAAGTTCTGGAGCACCGGCTTCCAGATGGTCAACCTGCCGGACGACCCGGCGCTGTACGCCTCGTACGGGCCGTACCTGCTCACCGACCTCGTCGAGAACCAGTACGTCACGCTCGAGGCGAACCCGAACTACACCGGCGACCTCAAGCCGACCGTCGAGCGGATCACCGTCCGCTACAACGAGGACCCGATGGCCCAGGTCCAGGCGCTCCAGAACGGCGAGCTCGACCTGATCTCCCCGCAGTCGACCGCTGACGTCCTCGAGGCGCTCCAGGGCATCGACGGCGTCGAGGTC
>JBDIAU010000214.1:0-4495 GCA_039812565.1 Beutenbergiaceae bacterium | reverse complement strand
CGACGCCGTGCTGTCCGCGGACGAGGCCGCGCTCCACCGGCGCCTGGCCGGGGCGCTCGGCGCGATCGCCGCCGGCCGCGGCGGGGTCTGGGTCGAGGACAAGCCCGTCGGGCTCGCCCTGCACACCCGCCTCGCCGACGCCGACGACGCCCGCGAGGCCACCGAGGCGGCGCTCGCCGGGCCGGCGGCGTGGGAGGCGACGCACACCATCAGGGGCAAGGACGTCGTCGAGATCTCGGTGCGGGCGGTCAGCAAGGGTGACGCCGTCGACCGGCTCCGCACCGCCGTCGCCGACGAGGCGGGCGCGCCGGTGCCCGTGCTCTACGCCGGCGACGACGTCACCGACGAGCGGGCGTTCGCCGTCCTCCACCCCGGCGACGTGGCGATCAAGGTGGGTGCGGGTGAGACCCTCGCCACGTTCCGGGTGCCCGACCCGGACGCCCTCGGCACCGCGCTCTCCCGGCTCGCCGCCGCGCGTGCCGCACGCGCGGCGCGCTGACCTGGGACGACAGCGCCCGCCCGACAGCGCTTACAACCCGCACGATTCGCTCCGGGCGCCGGTGGAGCGCTGCTCCGGTGCACCCAAGGCCTTGGGGGCGGGACTCCGGTGTGGCACACTCGGCTCTGGCTCCGCAGTCGACACGGCCTCAGACGGCCGCGCCGAACTGCGACGCTGTGTCAGCGACGACACCTGGCACCCTCCACAACGGATCGTCCGGCACGTACCTGCCGGTGAAGGGAAACGACAGATGGCTTCGGTCACGTACGACAAGGCCACCCGGCTGTACCCGGGTGGCGAGCGTCCCGCCGTGGACGCTCTCGACCTCTCGATCGCCGACGGCGAGTTCCTCGTCCTCGTCGGTCCGTCCGGCTGCGGCAAGTCCACCTCGCTCCGCATGCTCGCGGGCCTCGAGGAGGTCAACGGCGGCCGCATCCTCATCGGCGACCGCGACGTCACGCACGTCCCGCCGAAGGACCGCGACATCGCGATGGTCTTCCAGAACTACGCGCTCTACCCGCACATGTCGGTCGCCGACAACATGGGCTTCGCCCTGAAGATCGCCGGCGTCAACAAGGTGGAGATCCGCAAGCGCGTCGAGGAGGCTGCCAAGATCCTCGACCTCACCCAGTACCTCGACCGCAAGCCGAAGGCCCTCTCCGGTGGCCAGCGGCAGCGCGTCGCCATGGGCCGCGCGATCGTCCGCTCCCCGCAGGTGTTCCTCATGGACGAGCCGCTGTCGAACCTCGACGCCAAGCTCCGCGTCCAGACGCGCACCCAGATCGCCTCGCTCCAGCGCCGCCTCGGCGTCACCACGGTCTACGTCACGCACGACCAGACCGAGGCCATGACGATGGGCGACCGGATCTGCGTCCTCAAGGACGGCCTGCTCATGCAGGTCGGCACGCCGCGCGAGCTGTACGACACCCCCGGGAACGTCTTCGTCGCCGGCTTCATCGGCTCCCCCGCCATGAACATCGGCACGTTCGAGGTCACCGGCGAGGGCCACGCGAAGCTCGGCCACGCCGAGATCCCGCTGAGCCGCACGTCGGTCGCCGCGATCAAGCCCGAGGACAAGGGCCACGTCACGGTCGGCTTCCGGCCGGAGTCGCTCATCCTGGTCGAGAACGAGGTCCCGGGTGCGATCCCCGTGACCGTCGAGCTCGTCGAGGAGCTGGGCTCCGACGTGTTCATCTACGGCTCGCTGGCCGGCGACAAGGCTCTCGCCGAGAACGTGTCGTCCGGCGCCGGCAGCGCGCAGCTCATCGTCCGCGGCGACCCGCGCAAGGTGCCGCTCAAGGGCGACAAGATCTGGGCGACCATCCGCGAGGGCGAGCAGCACCTGTTCTCCGCCGCCACGGGCAAGCGCCTGCCCAGCTGACGCATCCCACGTCGCACGTCGCGGGGGGCAGGTCCCACGAGGGACCTGCCCCCCGTCGTCTTCACCCCGGACCGCCCCCTGTGCTGGGAGAATGCCGCCATGCCGAGATCCCTGCAGATCACAGCAGCGGCGCCGGACCCGGCCCTGCTCGACCTGCCCTGGCACATCCCACTCATCGAGTGGCCCGCCAACGTCCTCGCCGCGCTGCCCCGCGGCATCTCCCGCCACGTCGTGCGCTTCGTCAAGCTCTCCGGGCGCGTCATCGCGGTCAAGGAGATCGGCGAGGAGGTCGCCTACCGCGAGTACGAGCTGCTGCGCGACCTGAACCGCCTCGAGATCCCGTGCGTCGAGCCGGTCGGGGTCATCGCAGGACGGCGCGCCCCCGACGGGGACGAGCTCGCACCGGTCCTCATCACCAAGCACCTGCAGTACTCGCTGCCGTACCGCGCGCTCTTCAGCCGCTACCTGCGCCCCGACACGGCACAGCGCCTCATCGACGCCCTCGCCGTCCTGCTTGTGCGCCTGCACCTCACCGGCTTCTACTGGGGCGACGTCTCACTCTCGAACACGCTCTTCCGGCGGGACGCGGGCGGGTTCGCCGCGTACCTCGTCGACGCCGAGACCGGTGACCTGCACGAGAGGCTCACCCCCGGCCAGCGGGACTACGACCTCGAGATCGCCCGCGTCAACATCATCGGCGAGCTCATGGACCTCGAGGCGGGCGGCGTCCTCGACGAGTCCGTGGACGCCATCGAGGTCGGGCAGACCATCGTCCAGCGCTACGCCGAGCTCTGGGAGGAGCTGACCCAGGTCGAGACCTTCGGGGCCGACCAGCGCTGGCGCGTCGCGGACCGGATCCGGCGCCTCAACGCGCTCGGGTTCGACGTCGGCGAGCTCGTCATCACCACCGGGGTCGCGGGCGACCGGGTGGAGATCCAGCCCAAGGTGGTCGACGCCGGCCACCACAGCCGGCGTCTCATGCGGCTCACCGGCCTGGACGTGCAGGAGAACCAGGCCCGCCGGCTCCTCAACGACCTCGACACCTACCGCGCCCAGGAGAACCTCCAGGACGAGGACGAGGAGTTCGTCGCGCACGACTGGCTCACCGAGGTCTTCGAGCCGACGGTCCGCGCGGTGCCCCGGGAGCTGCGCGGCAAGCTCGAGCCGGCCGAGATCTACCACGAGGTCCTCGAGCACCGGTGGTACCAGTCGCAGGCCGCGGACCGGGACGTCCCGCTCGCGGAGTCGGTGCACGACTACGTGGAGACCGTGCTGCGGCACCGGCCGGACGAGCGCTCGATGCTCGAGTTCGACACCGCGACGCTCCGGGCCATCGACGAGACCACCACGATGGACGGCTTCGCGACCGCCGACGACCTCGACGACACCCGGCGCGACATCGAGCCCGAGCCGGCTCCGGAGCCGGAACCGGTCCCTGCGCCGGCTCCCGCGCCCCGGCGCCGCTCGACCCGCGGCCGCGCCTGACCCGCCGCCCGCCTGACCCTCCTGACGCCGAACGCACCTTTGGTCGGCTGAAACCGCGGTTTCAGCCGACCAAAGGTGCGTTCGGCGGGGGTGAGAGGGCGGGCGGGCGGCGGGTCAGGCGTCGGCGGGACCGCGCAGGCGGGCGACCTCGTACAGGGCGATGCCCGTCGCGACCGCGGCGTTGAGCGACTCGACCGCCGAGGCGATCGGGATGGCCACGACCAGGTCGCACGTCTCGCGCACCAGCCGCGACAGACCCTTGCCCTCGGAGCCCGCGACGAGCACCAGGGGCGACGTCGCCAGCTCGAGCGCACCGATCTCGCCCGGCCCCTCGCCGTCGAGGCCGACGACGAAGCACCCGGCCTCCTTCAGGGTCGTCAGCGCCCGCACGAGGTTCGTCGCCCGGGCCACCGGCACCCGCGCGGCCGCGCCCGCCGACACCTTCCACGCCGCGGCGCTCACGCCGGCCGCGCGCCGCTCGGGGACGAGGACGCCGTCGGCGCCGAACGCGCCGGCGCTGCGCAGCACGGCCCCGAGGTTGCGCGGGTCCGTCACGCCGTCGAGCGCCACGACGAGCGGCACGTGCCCGGCCGCGTGGGCGGCGTCGAGCAGGTCCTGCACGTCGAGGTACTCGTAGGGCGGGACCTGGAGGACGACGCCCTGGTGGACGGCGCCGCCCGTCAACCGGTCGAGCTCGGGCTTGGTGACCTCGAGCAACGGGAGGCCGCGCGCCGCGGCGGTACGCAGGATCTCGCGGACGCGGTCGTCGGCGTCGATCCGCGTCGCCACGGACACGGAGCTCGCCGGCACGCCGGCCCGCAGCGCCTCGACGACGGCGTTGCGCCCGAACACCACCTCGACGTCGCCCGTCCCCCGCGACGGCCCCGCCGCGCGGGACCGCTTGGCTGACCCGGAGCCGGACCCGGACCCCGTCCGGCGCTCCGTGGCCGCCTTCCGGCGCGCCGCCGGGTGCCCGACGCGGTCCTCCGCCTTCGGCGTCGGCCCACGACCCTCGAGCGCCTGACGGCCCTGACCGCCGGAGCCGACCGTCGCGCCCTTCTTCGAGCCCGGCTTGCGCACCGCGCCGCGGCGCGCCGAGTTCCCCGCCATCACGTCATCCCTTCAACGAC
>JBDIAU010000213.1:0-4501 GCA_039812565.1 Beutenbergiaceae bacterium | reverse complement strand
CGTCGCCCGGGTCGTCGAAGGACGCCTGGAAGCGGTCGGCCCAGGCGTCGAACCCGTTGCGCCCGGGCGGCACGGGCAGGGGCGGGCCGCCGGGGAAGAACGGCTCGGCGTCGCTGCCGAGGTCCACCGGGGGCCGCGTGAGCCGGGGGATGTCGGTGCCGACGACGTCGTAGTAGAGGTAGGCGCCGGAGCCGAGGAGGTCCTCGATGATGCTCGTGAGGAGCTCGTACGCGGCGAGGATGAGGGCCCGGAACGGGTCGAGCAGGTCCATGAGCAGCGAGCTGAGGATGTCGAGGATCCCGGCGATCACCTCGAGCAGCGCCGCGATCGCCTGCGCCGGCGCCGCGATGACGCCGAGCACCTCCTTCAGCCCGGGGATGTCCCCCAGGGTGAGGCTGTGCCAGCGCAGCGCGTCGGCGTCCGCGCCGCCGTCGCCGTCACCCGGGCCGCCGTCGACGTCCTCGCCCATCGCCCGGAGCATCTCGGTGACCGCCGCGTACGCCTCCTCGGCGACGTCGGGGCAGCAGGCGCGCAGGGCCTCGAGGAGGTCATCGGTAGGTCCGGGACCGCCGACCGTCGGCATCGCCACCCCCTTCCCGGTCCTGCGCCAGGCGCGCCTGCAGGTCGGTCATCCCCGTGAGGCGCGCCGCGTCCTGCGCGGCGGACAGCACGGCCGCCTGCGCGATGAGCTGCTGCGCCTCCTGGAGCCGGTCCACGAGCGCGCTGAGGTCCAGCGGCTGCCAGCTCGACCGGGTCGTCACGATGCCACCCCTACCCGACCGGGAACCGCTTGACGAAGCCGAAGTACGACAGGTCGAGCACCGGCGTCAGCGCCGCCCACGCGTCCAGGGCCGGGCCGTAGGCGGCCACGGTGAGCGGGTTCACGGCCTTGAGGATCTGGGCGAGCATCGTGAGGTGGATGGCCAGGCCGTCGCCGAGCACGAGCGGTGAGAACGCCGAGAGCCCGCCGAGCTGCATGACGCCGAGCTTGGTGTTGAGCGAGACGTTGCCGGCGATGGCGTCGACGGCGAACGCCGTCAGGGTGAGGTCGGGCAGGCCCGCGGCGAGCTTGACCGGACCCGCGGCGGCGACGTTGACGCCCCCGCCGCTGGTGAGGCCGTACCCGCCCAGCACCGTCTCGTCGACGGCGCCCGTGACGGTGCGGGACACCCCGCCCCCGACGGACTCGGTCACCTGCCCGGCGGCGCTGATCGCGACGCCCGTGTGGTCGACCGTCCGCTTGTACGCGGTGCCGCCGACCTCCTCGGTGAGGTTGCCCCGGTAGGTGAGGGTGACGTCGCCCGACACCTCCCGGGTGTGCGTCCCGCCGACGGTCTCGTCCTGCGCGCCCGCGACCTCGAGGGTGTCGTCCTTGTCCACCTGCACGGACCGGGCGCCGGAGTTGACGGTGCGCTCGTTGGAGACGAGGACCTCCATCCCCTCCTTGCTGAAGATGACCCGGTTGCCCTTGCTGTCGTGGATCTCGATGCGCTCGGAGTCGGGCCGGTCGTCGAGCACGATGTGGTGCCCGGTCGCGGACTTGAGGATCCGCACGGACGGGGCGGGCGTCTCGGGCGGGTAGGCGTGCTGCGGGGTCTCCGGGACCGGCACGGACGCGTTCGCCCCGCCGACGTTCGCGGGTCGCGGCGCCACCCGGGCGGTGCTGTCGGACTGGCCGACGTCGCCCTGCTGGGGCGCCCCCCAGAACCCGCCGGACCAGATGGGGCTCGACAGGTCGCCCTCCTCGAACTCCACCCACACGGCGGCGCCCTTGTCGGGGACGGCGAAGAATCCCTGGTCGGGGCCCGCGTAGGGGGCGGCGGGCAGCGCCCAGCCGGTCGGCGTCGTCGGTCCGAGGAGGCGGGGCACGATCACCTGGACGCGCCCCCGGTGCTCGGGGTCGGCGTTGTCGTGCACGACGCCGCGGTACTTGCCGAAGAACCGGTGGTCGAGCCGGTCGACCAGGTCCTGGATGAGGTCTTCGATCACGACGCCGCCTCCCGCCCGATCGTCACGACTGCCGTCACGACTCCTCCTCGTACACCCGCACGCCGGAGACGTCGTCGAGGGCGAGCACGATGGTCTCCGTCCCGCCGGGGTTGGCCAGGCGCAGCGCGTCGTCCTCGATGTCGACGACGGTGCCGACGTAGACGTGGCCGAGCGTCGTGAGGACGAGCAGGCGGCTGCGGGGCGGGAACGCCTCGAGCTGGGTGCGCAGGCTCACGGCAGCACCTGGAGCCGGATCCGGTCGACGACGGCGATCCGCTCCCGCAGCTCGACCGCGTCCGCCTCGGCGCGGTCCTCGCGCAGGCGGCGCCGCGCCTCCTGGACGAGCTCGGCGAGGCTCTGCCGCTGCGGCGGCGGGGGCAGGAGCGGGAACCGCAGCCGCCACGCGTCGACGAGCTCGAGCCGGGTGCGCAGCCGCTCGCCGACGACGTCGAGATGGCCGGCCACCTCGGCCGGCCCGCCGGTGGCGGTGGCCGGCGGCAGCACGCGGACGAGCCGGGCGCCGAACGGCGTGAGGTCCTGGGGCACGAGGCCCTCCTTCCGGGTCTACAGGTTGGTCTGGATGGACTGGCCGGTGTCGGTGACCAGGACGCCGGCGCTGGAGACGTTGTTCTGCACCCCGGCCCGGGCGTAGCCGAGCACGACGAGCGACTGCGCCCGCGGGTCCGGGGCGCTGGGGCGCGGGGGCGGCAGCGGCAGGGGCCGGACCGGGAGCCGGCCGAGCTTCTTGCTGCGCAGCGCCAGGCCGAGGACGTTCTCGAGCAGGCGGGGCTCGGCCGGTGGCGGCGCCGGGGTCTCGAGGCCGGTGAGGGTCGCCATCCCCTTCGCGAGCGCGCCGTCGGCGTCGCCGCCGGTGGCCGCGAGGTTGGCCTGGACGAACGCCCTGGCCTGCACCCCGGTCATGCCCGACGTCGAGGCGAGGCCGAAGAGCTTGGCCGCGCCGTCGAGGTCCGCGGCGCCGAGGATCCGGTTGGTCGTGCTCAGGAGCAGCTCGACCGCCTCGGGCTGGACGACGTCCGCCGCGGGCGCCGCGGCTGCCGGGGCCGCTGCCGCGTCCGCGGCGACCCCGCCGACGGCGGCCACGCCCTCGACGTCGGCCAGCGCCCCGACGTCGGCCAGGGCGCTCCGGCCGCCGAGGATCGCGGTGAGGTTCGCCGTCGTGAGGTCGAAGGCCGGCCGGAGGCTGAGGGTCGAGCCGCTCCCGGTGGCCTCGGCGACGCGCGAGACCACCCCGGTGGCCAGGAGCTGGCGGATCCGCGGGTCGGTCGAGACCTCGGTGCGCTGGGCGAACTGGGTGAACGCGGCCTCGGACGCGGTGGCGTGCTCGGCGAACACGGGCGTGGCCGAGGTGTCGAGCGCGTCGAGCATCGCGGCCGAGTCGAGCGGCAGGGTGAGGCTGGCCTGGGGGCCGACGGCGACCGACAGCGTCAGGTCCCCGACCGTCGCCAGCTCGGGCCGGATCTCCGGCAGCGGGCGCGGCGGCGGCGCCGCCGGCTGCGCCCCCACGAGCACGTTGCCCGTGACCGTGGCGACGGATCGGCGGCCGCGGAGCACGGCGACCGTGACGGCGCGCAGACCCTCGCACCGGTTGGTCGCGAACACGGTGGAGTCGACCTGGCGCAGGTAGACCGCGCCGGCCGTGCCGGCCGTCTCCAGCTCGTTGCCGACCACCGTGACCGAGGCGAGGTTGGGCCCCTCGCACAGCACGAGCAGGGCCGGCCCCGCGGCGACGAGGTCGTTGCCGACCACGTGGACCGCCCGCCGGCTCGGCCGGAACGGCAGGACGAACCGCGGCGGGATCCGCAGCACCAGGTCGGTGAGGACCCGCCGGCCCGGAGCCTGGTCGAGCGCCTCGAAGAGCTCGACGTGGCGCGCGGCGAGCGGGACGCCGTCGGCCGGCGTCGGCGCGGGCAGCACGAGGTCCGGGGGCTGGACCAGGCGAGAGATGAGCGGTCGCTCGTCGGCCACCGAGATCGCCAAGGCGCTGCCGAGCGCGAACGTGCTCGTCGACGCCAGGGCGGAGACGCCCGTCCCGAGGCCGGCGCCGAGCACGCCGGGCAGGCGCAGCGGCTCGAGCGGGCGCAGCGGCTCGAGGGGGCGCAGCGGCTCGAGCACCCCGCCGGGGAGCGGGAACGGCAGCGGGAACGGCCGCGGTGCCGCGACCGGCTCGACCACGAGCGCCGGCTCCTGGGCGAGCCGCCCGACGAGGCCCGCGGGGACGTCGTCGGTGAGGACGACGACGGCCGCGCCGCCGCTGCCCGCACCGACGTGGCGCACCACGTTGTCCTGCACGGTGACGTCCCCGCGCCAGTCGAGGACCACCTCGTGCAGGAGGGTCTGCCAGCGGGGGTCGCCGTTGCGGCGCAGGCGGTTGCCGTCGAGGACCAGCTCGCCGCGCCCGGCGACGCCGACGACGGCGCCCGCGGCGTCC
This sequence comes from Beutenbergiaceae bacterium, assembly GCA_039812565.1. Lineage (GTDB taxonomy): Bacteria > Actinomycetota > Actinomycetes > Actinomycetales > JAHECE01 > JAHECE01. The sequence continues at coordinate 63 of JBDIAU010000213.1, read as the reverse complement.
GCCCCGGCGGCCTCGGCCAGCCCGGCGCAGCCGGTGACCTCGTTGTCGACGACGTCGACGGCG
>JBDIAU010000212.1:0-4504 GCA_039812565.1 Beutenbergiaceae bacterium | reverse complement strand
GAACGGCCCGGAGTCGCAGGCTGACCTGCGGTTCCGGGCCGTTCGATGCCGGCGGTAGCGGTGGGATTCGAACCCACGGTGGACTTTCACCCACACACGCTTTCGAGGCGTGCTCCTTTGGCCGCTCGGACACGCTACCTGGGCCGCGAGACAGGGTACCGGCCGCCCGGGCGGGCCCCAAACCGGGGCGGACGCGACGTACCGTTGGCCCGGTGACGACCGTCCTGCCCGCCGGCCCCGTCGCCCGCGCCCTGACCCGCCCGATCGCGCCGTCGCGCCCCGCGCCCCTGGGCGACGCCGACGACGCCGCCCGGCTCCTCGCCGGGCGCCGCCTCGCCGTGCTCACCGGAGCGGGGATCTCCACGGACTCCGGGATCCCCGACTACCGCGGCCCGTCCTCCCCGCCGCGCAACCCGCTGACGTACCAGCAGTTCGTCGGCGACGAGCGCTTCCGCCGCCACTACTGGGCGCGCAACCACGTCGGCTGGCGGCACATGCGCCGCACCCGCCCCAACCCGGGGCACGACGCGGTGGCGGCCCTCGAGCGGGCGGGGGTCGCCGTCGGGGTCGTGACGCAGAACGTCGACCTCCTGCACCAGGCCGCGGGCTCCCGGCGGGTCATCGACCTGCACGGCCGCTACGACCGGGTGGTCTGCCTGGACTGCCGGCACGTCGTCGCCCGGGCGGAGCTCGACGCCCGGCTGGAGGCGCTCAACCCAGGGTTCGCCTCCCACATCAGCTCGGTCGCCGACATCGAGATCGCGCCCGACGCGGACGCCGTCGTCGAGACGACGGCGAGCTTCCGGGTCGCGCCGTGCGAGCGCTGCGACGGCGTGCTCAAGCCGGACATCGTCTACTTCGGCGAGAACGTCCCGCCCGCGCGCGTCGCGGAGGCGTACGCCCTGGTCGACGAGGCCGACGCCCTCCTCGTCGCGGGCTCCTCGCTCGCCGTCATGTCGGGCCTGCGCTTCGTCAAGCACGCCGCCCGCGCGGGCCGGCCCGTCGTCGTCGTCAACCGCGGCGTGACCCGCGGCGACGACGTCGCGAGCCTCCGCGTCGACGCCGGCACCTCCGAGACGCTCACGACCCTGGCCGCCCGGCTCATCCCCTGAGCCACCCCCTGCACCGCCGCCCCCGCACCCCGCGCCGAACGCACTGTTGGTCGGCTGAGATCGTCGTCTCAGCCGACCAACAGTGCGTTCGGCGGGAGGGGGAGGGAGGGTCAGAAGGTGGCCTGGAACGAGTTGACGATCGTCGAGATGGCCGCCTCGTCGCCGTCGACCACCTGGATCCGCACCCAGATCATGTGCGAGCCGTCCTGCGCCTCTGCGGCGATCGTGATGAAGTCCGTGTCGATGCCGCCGCAGCCCGTCCAGTACTCGTACTTGCCGGTGTACAGGGCGTCGCTGTACTCGCTGCGCGACCCGTCGAGCGTGCAGCCGCCGCTCTCCGGGGCGGCGCTGAGCCGGTCGAGCAGCCCGTCGACCGTCTGGTCGTCGAGCGCGTCCGACGACGCCGAGACCGAGACCGCCGAGACGTCCCACCCGTCGTAGTAGCGCTGCAGGTCGGTGCTCGCGGTGACGTCGTACACCACGTTGTCGGAGTCGGTGTACTGCCGGCCGTCGACGTCGGTCCACGAGGCCGGGACCTGCACGCTCACCGTGCCGCTCTCGTCCGTGACCGTGGTGACCGCGCCGCCGTCGCCGCTGCTCGGCTCGCCGGTCGGCTCCCCCTCGGGCTCCGGCAGCGACGCCACCTTCAGCTCGCGGCCGTTGATCTGGCCGACGTACGTGCCGCCGTCGGACGGTCGGTAGACCTCGACGGCGAGCACCGCGTCCGTGCCCTGCGTGCGCAGGATGTCGCAGTAGTCGGACATCGTGCCGTCGGTCGCGAGGGTGACGCCCTCCATCTTCACGAGGATGTCGCCGGGCTGGAGGCCGGCCGCGTCGGCAGGCGAGCCGGACGCCACGCCGGAGACGAAGATGCCGGACGCCGTGCCGTCCTCGGAGACGATGGCCTGGCCGTTGATGCCGAGGCTGAGGACGTCGCGGCCCTTGGCGAGCTGCGTGTAGACGTCGAGAACCTCGTCCCGGCCGATGGCGAGGTTGAGGTCGTCCTCGTCGTTGCCCGCGTAGTTGACGCCGACCACGCGGCCGTCCTCGTCGATGAGCGGGCCGCCCGAGTTGCCGCCCCGGATGCGGGCGTCGTGCTCGATCGCGCGGTCGATCGACGCCCACTGGGTGTCGCTGGCCGTCTCCGGCTTCGAGACGACTCCGCGGGTGACCGCGAACTCGGTGTCCCCGACGCTGGGGTAGCCGAGGGCCCACACGTCGAGGGCGGCGTCGATGTCGCCGTCGCGCCAGTCGAAGTAGGGGTAGCCGTCGCCCGCGAGGTCGATGACCGCGAGGTCGAGGCACTCGGAGACGCCGAGGATCTGGGCGTTCACCGTCTCGCCGTCGACGTCGACGTCGAGGGACGCGGCGCCGACCACGACGTGGTTGTTCGTCACGGCGAGGCCCGACGGGTCGACGATGAGCCCGGAGCCCCACCAGCCGCCCTCGAGCGCGCCCTCCGACGGGTCCACGAAGCTGCCGATCGCCTCGATCTTCACCGTGGCGCTCTGCGCGTCGTCGAACCCGACGGCGCCCGAGCCGGCGCCGGTCGTGGCGCCTCCGCCGCCGCCACCACCGCCACCGCCACCGCACGAGGCGAGGACGAGGGCCGTCGCAGCCGCGACCACGGCGACGGCGACAGACCGGAGCGGGCGAGACGGTGACATGGCCGGTCCTCTCCTCGGTGGCTCACCGCGATCGTACGGGCGCCGCCGGGCCTTCACACCTCGAACGGGACGCGGCCTGGCCAGCGAGAACGTCTCGATTCGATCACTGCCGACGTGCGTCGAAGAAGGCTCGCAGCAGTGCCGCGCACGGCTCCTCGAGCACACCCCCGAGGACCTCGACGCGGTGGTTGAGCCGCGTGTCCCGGACGACGTCGCGGACCGAGCCGCACGCCCCCGCCTTCGGGTCCCAGGCGCCGAGCACCAGCCGATCGACGCGCGCCAGGACGAGGGCGCCGGCGCACATCGTGCAGGGCTCCAGCGTGACGACCAGCGTGCAGCCCTCGAGCCGCCACGTGCCGAGCGCCCGCGCCGCGTCCTGCAGCGCGAGGACCTCGGCGTGCGCCGTCGGGTCGCCGACCGCCTCCCGGGCGTTGCGCCCACGGCCGACGACGGCGCCCGCGGCGTCGAGGACGACGGCGCCCACCGGCACGTCACCCGTCTCGAGCGCTCGCTCGGCCTCCTCGAGCGCGAGCGCCATCGCGGGCTCGAACCGCCGGCCGGCCACCTCCACGGGCGCATCCTCCCCCGGACCCGAGGCCCGTGGCGCCGTCCCGCGCGGGGGGTAGGTTGCCGACATGCGCCTCATCGTCGCCGACCACCCCCTCATCGCCCACAAGCTCACCCTGCTCCGGGACGAGCGGACCCCGTCGCCGACCTTCCGGGGCCTGGTCGACGAGCTCGTCACGCTCCTGGCCTACGAGGCGACGCGCGGGATGCGGACCGAGGGCGTCGACATCCGCACCCCCGTGGCCCACACCCGGGGCGTCCGGCTGGCCCGCCCGCTGCCCCTGGTCGTGCCGATCCTGCGCGCCGGCCTGGGCATGCTCGAGGGCATGACCCGCCTCCTGCCGACCGCGGAGGTCGGGTTCCTCGGCATCCAGCGCGACGAGACGACGCTCAAGGCCATCACCTACGCGCACCGGCTCCCCGAGGACGTCACGGGCCGGGAGTGCTTCATCCTGGACCCGATGCTCGCCACCGGAGGCACGCTCATCGCAGCGATCGAGTACCTCCTCGAGCGCGGCGCCCGCGACGTCACCGTCATCTGCCTCCTCGCGACCCCCGAGGGCCTGGAGGTCCTCGAGGGCGCGATCGGCCCGCGGGCGAGCGTCGCGATCGTCACCGCCGCCGTCGACGAGCGGCTCAACGAGCACGGCTACATCGTCCCCGGGCTCGGCGACGCCGGCGACCGCCTCTACGGCGTCGCCGGCGACTGACTCCCGCTCAGGCGGCCGGCGCGGTCGCCCCGAGGAGCCCGCGCTCCTGCAGCGACGGCACCACCTCGCCGACCAGCGCGCGCAGGTCGTGCGGCAGCGAGCCGGGCAGGACGGTGAACCCGTCCACGACCTCCTCGCTCACCCACGCCTCCACGAGGTCCGCGAGCTGCTGCGAGCTGCCGAGGTGGCTCAGCGTCCGCACCCAGGCCGGCTCGGACGCGGACAGGTCGCCCAGGAGGTCCCGCCGGGCGCGCGCCGACGCCGCGTCCGGGCTGATCACGGCGACCAGGTCGATGAGCACCCGGACGTCGTCGGGGTTGCGGCCGGCCTCCGCGGCAGCCCGGCGCACCTGCTGGCGCAGCGACCGCGCGCTCTGCGCGTCGAGCGCCTCGATCCGGGCGACGTCGGCGAGCCGCCCGGCGACGAGCGCCGCGGGAGCCGAGTCCGC
>JBDIAU010000211.1:0-4507 GCA_039812565.1 Beutenbergiaceae bacterium | reverse complement strand
CGGTCGGCTTCCCGGCGTCCTACACCGGCGAGCTCGACTCCCACCCGTACGCCGTGGCCGTCGTCGGTCCGGTCGCCCTCGTCGCCGACGCCGGCGCCAACGCGATCCTCGCGGTGAGCCTCCGCACCGGGAACATCCGGACGTTGGCGGTCCTGCCGCCGCAGCCGGCCGTCATCACCCCGGAGGCGGCCACCAACCTCGGCATCCCGTCGTGCGCGAACCTCACGTACGCGTTCGAGCCGGTGCCGACGGACGTCGCCGTCGGACCCGGCGGCAAGGTGTACGTCTCCCTGCTGCCGGGTGGCCCCGAGGACGCGAGCCTCGGCGTGCGCGGCTCCGTGTGGCGGGTCAACCCGTTCACCGGGAACGCGCGCCAGTACGTCGGCGGGCTGCTCTCCCCCACCGGCATCGACGTCGCCCGGGACGGCACGCTGTACGTCGCGTCCCTGTTCGGCGAGGGCGTGTACTCCGTGTCGGCCCGCCACCAGCGCGTCTCCCTCGTCCTGCCGGCGGTCCAGGCCGCCGACGTCGAGGTCTCGGGCTCGACGCTGTACGCGACGACCAACGCCTTCGGGAACGGCTCCCTCGTCTCGCTGAGGCTCGGCGGCCACCACTCCTGACCGCGCCTCCCGACGGCCCCCGGCCCACGCCGAGGGCCGTCGGCGTGCTCGGGCAGGGGGCGCCGTCGGCGCGTCAGAAGAACGTCGCGGCGGCGAACAGGCTTGCCGCCGACGGCGCCGCCTGGCCCCCGCCGCGCAGGAGCACGACGGCCGCGCCGGCGACGGCGATCACGGCGCACACCATCGACAGCAGCAGCAGGCCGAGCCCCCGCGCCGCGCGGGCCTGGTCGGCCATGGACTCCTGGACCGCGGCCTCCAGCCGCGACTCGTCCTCGGTCATCGTGCAGCCTCCAGCAGGCCCGCACGGCGCGGGCCCTCGTCCCGTCACATCGCCCGTCGGGACCGTGGTGTGAGGCGACACGCCGACGACGAGAACGGGTGCATCCGCGCACGGGGTGCCCCGGGAAGAGGGGTCGAGCGCGCACCCCGGCGCGCACCCCCTGCCCCAGGAGGACACCATGCGCATCCGCAGGATCACCAGCACCCTCGCCGCCGGCGCCGCAGCGGCGCTCGTCGCCGTCGGCCTCGCCGCGCCCGCCCAGGCCGCGCCGGGCAGCCTCGCCGGCGTCCTCGGCGTCGACCCGTCGACCGCGGGCACCGGCCCCTACGACCGCAGCTGGTACGACTTCGACATCGTCCGCGAGGCCGCCGAGGTGGTTCTGGCCGCCAAGCCGTCCTCCCCGGTCGGCGTACTGGCCCAGGGCTCGACGCCGGTCACCGCCTTCCTGCCCAACGACCGCGCGTTCCAGGTCTTCGAGTACAGCCTCACCGGCTCGTGGGAGTGGAGCGAGAAGAAGGTCTTCGAGGGGATCGTCGCGGCCGCCGGCACGCTCGGTGACCCCGTCGACGTCGTCGAGACGATCCTGCTGTACCACGTCCTGCCCGGCGCGGCCGTCGACTCCGCCACGGTGCTGAGCCTGAAGGGCGCGCCCGTCGCCGACCGGACCCTGACGATGGCGAACGGCGGCACGGTCACCCTCAACGTCGTGAGCACCAGGCCCTCGTGGCCCCTCGTGGTGCTCCGGGACCAGGACCCGAACGCCCTCAACCCGACCCTGGTGGCGTCCAAGCTCGACATCCGCGCCGGCTCGCAGATCGCGCACGGCATCTCGCTCGTCCTGCGGCCGCTCGACCTGCCGCGCGGCTGACCCGCCCCGGCGACGGGCCCCGGGACGCGTCCCGGGGCCCGTCGGTGCGTCCGGGCTCGGCGCCCGGGTCCAGGACGCCCGCGCTCAGCCGACGATCCGCACGGTCGCCGCCAGCAGGTCGGAGCGGCGCGAGCTGGGCCCGACGAGCACCTCGACGTCCCCGGGCTCGACCACCCGGCGCCCGTCCGCCGTCACCAGCGTGCACGCCGCGGCGGGGAGCGCCAGCTCGACCGCCACCGACCGCCCCGGCGGGACGTTGACCTGACGGAACGCCTTGAGCTCGCGGTCGGCCCAGGTCACGCTGGTGACGACGTCGCTCACGTACAGCTGGACCGTCTCGAGCACCGGGCGCCGGCCGACGTTCTCGAGCGTGACCCGGGCCCGGATCGTCCCGGCCACGGGCACCTCGGCGTCGGCGACCTCCAGGTCCCGGTAGCGCACCTCGGAGTACGCCAGGCCCTCGCCGAGCACGAAGAGCGGCTCCTGCGTGAGGTCGGCGTACCGGTCGCCGTGCTGGCCGCGGACCTGGTTGTAGAACACCGGCTGCTGGCCGACGTGCCGCGGCACCGAGATCGGCAGCCGCCCGCCGGGCTCGACGAGCCCGAGCAGCACCTCGGCCACCGCCCGACCGCCGCGCATCCCCGGGTTGAACGCCTCGACGAGCGCCGCCGCCTCGAGAGCGGCGGGCGGGAGCACCGCCGGCTTGCCGTGGACGAGGACGACGACGACGGGCGTCCCGGTCCCGACGAGCGCCTCCAGGAGCGCGACCTGGCCGCCCTGCAGCTCGAGCGTCGCCGTCGAGCGCCCCTCCCCCGTGAGCGCGACCGTGTCCCCGAGGACCGCGACGACGACGTCCGCCGCCTCGGCCGCGGCGACCGCGGCCGCCTGGAGGTCAGCGTCGACCGGCGCGGGCGAGAACACCGGCGGGCGCGGCTGGCCGTCGGGAAAGGTGTCGCCGGCCGGGTCGGGCACGAGCACCTGGATCTCGGCGCCGCGGTCGTACGTGACCTCCCAGCCGTCGGGCGCGACGGCCCGCAGTCCGTCGAGGACGGTCTCCACCGTGTCCCGGGGATGCCCGTCGGGCATCCAGTCGACCTGCCCGGAGGCGCCGGCCCAGTCCCCGAGCATCGCCTGCGGGTCGTCGGCGTTGGGGCCGACGACGGCGACCCGGCGGGGCGGCCCGGCGGTGACGGCGCGCCCGTCGGGCCCGGGGGCGGCGTCGTCGACCAGGGGCAGGACCCCGTCGTTGCGCAGCAGGACGAGGCTGCGCCGGGCGACGTCGAGGTTGAGCGCGCGGTGCGCGGCGCAGCCGATCACGGCGGCCTGGCGCCGCGGGTCCGGGGGTCGGGGGTCCTCGAAGAGCCCGAGCTCGAGCTTGAGCCGCAGGATGCGCCGGACGGCGGCGTCGATCTCGGCCTCGTCGAGCAGGCCGCGCGCGACCGCCTCCGGGGCGGCGTCGACGAACTCCGGCGTCGTCATGACGAGGTCGTTGCCGGCGCGCACGGCCATGGTGGCGGCCTCGACGTGGTCGGCCGCCACCTTCTGCTCCCAGACCATCCGCCCGACGTTGTCCCAGTCCGTGACGAGCGTCCCCGCGAAGCCCCACTCCTTCTTGAGGACCCCGTCGAGGAGCCAGCGGTTCGCGGTCACGGGCACGCCGTCGATGGCCTGGTAGCCGAGCATCACGGTGCGGCAGCCCTCGCGCACGGCCCGCTCGAACGGCGGCAGGAACCACGCGCGGAGCTGGCGCGGGCTGAGGTCGGCCTCGCTCGCGTCGCGGCCGCCCTGCGTCTGCGAGTAGCCGGCGAAGTGCTTGGCGCAGGCGAGGATCGCGTCGGGGTCGGCGAGCCCCGTGCCCTGGTAGCCGCGCACCATGGCGGCGCCGAGCTCGCCGATGAGGTGCGGGTCCTCGCCGAACGTCTCGTCGACGCGGCCCCAGCGCAGGTCCCGGGCGATGCACAGCACGGGCGAGAACGTCCAGTGGATGCCGGTGGCGGCGACCTCGACGGCGGTCGCCCGCGCGGCCCGCTCGAGGAGGTCCGGGTCCCACGTGCACGCCATCGCGAGCTGGGTGGGGAAGATCGTCGCGCCGGGCCAGAAGGAGTGGCCGTGGATGCAGTCGTCGGCGGTGAGCAGGGGGATGCCGAGCCGCGTCCGGGCGGCCAGGTCGATCGCCTCGAGCATCCGCTCGGGCGAGGCGTGGAGGATCGAGCCGGCCAGCCGGTCGGAGACGGGCTCGGCGACGCCGTCGCGGGCGTCGAGCTGGACCATCTGGCCGACCTTCTCGGCGAGGGTCATCCGGGCGAGCAGGTCGTCGAGGCGCACGTCGACCGGGAGCGTCGGGTCGCGGTAGGCGGCGTCGGCGGGCGGACGCGGCGCGTCGGGCGCCGTCACGGCCGGCTCTCCAGCCACCGCTCGCGCACGTCGCCCATCGCGTCGGGGACGACGGCGGACGGCTCGCCCCAGACGCGGGTCAGCCGCTCCGGCGTGCGGTACGCGGGCCAGCCGGGGTCGGAACCGGCGACGAAGCGCGCCCACGCCCCGTGGACGTCGTCGGCCAGGGCCTGGGGCGGCGTCGGTCCCGTCGCCGCCTCGACACGCTCCGCGGCGAGCAGGTCCCAGCCGAACGGCAGGTCGAGGCAGTGGAAGGCGCGGCCCGCCGTCGCCGGCGCCCGGGACTCCCAGGCGAACTCGTACAGCCAGGCGGGTGCGGCGTCCGCCCCCGCGGCGGCCGCCGCC
>JBDIAU010000210.1:0-4510 GCA_039812565.1 Beutenbergiaceae bacterium | reverse complement strand
CGGGGGGCAGCTCATCATGGGGGCCGTCGCGGCGGCCGGGGTGGCGCAGGCCCTCGGGCCGTCGTCGGCCCCGGGGCTCGTGATGGCCGCGATGATCGGGGCCGCCGCGGCGGCCGGCGCCGCGTGGGCCGGCATCGCGGCCCTCATGCGGATCTCCGTCTCGGTGAACGAGGCGGTCACGACGCTCCTGCTCAACTACGTCGCCCTGTTCGCGATGCTCTACCTCATCCTCGGGCCCTGGAAGGACCCGGCGGCGCTCGGGCAGTCGACCAGCCTCGAGCTCCCCGACCCGGTCAAGCTCCCGGTCCTCGCGGGCACGGCCGTGCACGTCGGCGTCGTCCTCGCGGTGGTCGCCGCGCTCGTGGTCTGGTTCGCCCTGAGCCGCACGGCGTGGGGCTTCCGGCTCGGCGTCGTCGGCGGGAACCCGGAGGCGGCCCGCCGGGCCGGCATCCCCGTGGTGGTCCTGCTGCTCTCCGCGCTGCTCATCGGCGGTGCGCTCGCGGGCCTCGCCGGGTACGTCCAGCTGGCCGGGGCGGAGTACAAGCTGCGCCCGACCTTCGGCCTCACCATCGGCTACATCGCGTTCCTCGCGAGCTGGCTGGCCCGGCACCGGCCGCTGCCCCTCCTGCTCGCCGCGCTCGCGCTCGCTGCGATCGCCGTCTCCGGCAACAGCCTCCAGATCGGCTCGGGCCTCCCGGCCGCCAGCGTCAACATCCTCATGGGCGTCGTCCTCATCGCCGTGCTCGGCTGGACGGGGACGCGGAAGGCGGAGAAGTGATCGTCGACCTCCTCACCGGGGCCGTCCGCGGCGGCACCTCGATCATGTACGCCGCGCTCGGCGAGACCGTCTCCGAGCGGGCCGGGGTGATCAACCTCGGGACCGAGGGCTCGATGCTCCTCGGGGCCCTCGGCGGCTACGCGCTGACGGCCGAGTCCGGCAACCCGTGGCTCGGCGTCCTCGGCGGCGCCCTCGCCGGGGGCCTCCTCTCCCTCGTGCACGCGGTCCTCGTGGTGAGCCGGCGCGCCAACCAGTTCGCCTCCGGCCTCACCCTCTACTTCCTCGCGCTGGGCCTCACCGCCCTCTTCGGCGTCACGTACGTGAGCCGGCCGATCAACGCGTTCACGCCGGTCGCGATCCCGGGGCTCAGCGACGTCCCGGTGCTCGGGCCGGTGCTGTTCACGCAGGACCCGCTCGTCTACCTGGCCCTCCTCGCGGCGCCGCTGATCTGGTGGGTGCTCTTCCGCACCCGCCTCGGGCTCCTCGTCCGCACCGCGGGCGAGCGCTCGGAGGCCCTCTCGGTCCACGGCTACAGCGTCACAGCGGTTCGCTACGGCGCGACGGTCGTCGGCGGCGCGCTGGCCGGCGTCGGCGGCGCGCACCTGTCGATCGCCTACGCGACGTCCTGGTTCGAGGGCATGGTCGCCGGCCGCGGCTTCATCGCCGTCGCGCTCGTCATCTTCGCGATGTGGAACCCGCTCACGGTCATGGGCGGCGCGCTGCTGTTCGGCGCGGCGCTCTCCCTGGCCTCGGTCCTGCAGTCCGCGGGGATCGCCGTCAACCAGTTCGCGCTCAACGCCGTGCCGTTCGTCCTCACCCTCGCCGTCCTGGCCGCCCTCGGCCGCCGGACCCTCCTCGCGGCGCCCGACGAGCTCCTCAAGGTCCTCGACACGAGCCGAACAGCCTGACCACCGCAACCCCCGACCCCACCCCGCCCAGCCCGAACCATCCCGCCCCCTCGCCCTGCCCTCAGGGCGGGACCTCAGGAAGGACACCCATGCGCAGCACCACCAGGATCCGGGTCGCGCTCGCCGCGGCGAGCGTCGCCCTCCTCGCGGCGGCCTGCAGCCCCGCCACCTCGAGCACGGGCGGCGCGTCCGGCGAGCCCGCCGACGGCGCCGCTCCCGGGGAGGGCGCCACAACCGTGGGCGTCATCGCCGTCGGCCCCAAGGACGACTTCGGCTACAACCAGGCCGTCGCCCAGGGCGTCGATGCGATCGAGGAGGCGTTCCCCGACGTCGAGGTCCTCGAGGCCTACAACATCCCCGAGGACGACACGGCCGCGACGACCATGGAGAGCATGGTCGCGCAGGGCGCGACGGTCATCTTCGCGACGAGCTACGGGCACCTCGACGCCGCCAAGCAGGTCGCGGCGGCCCACCCGGACGTCGTCGTCGTCCACCAGGGCGGCCTGCTCGACCCCGTCCCGGCGAACATGGGCACGTACTTCGGCACCGTCTACGAGCCGGTGTACCTGGCCGGCATCGCGGCCGGGGCGGCGACCGAGACCGGCAAGCTCGGCTACGTCTACGCCATCCCGATCCCGCAGACGCTCGCCAACATCAACGCGTTCACGCTGGGCGCGCAGTCGGTCCGGCCGGACGTCGAGGTGATCGCGGTCTCGACCACGAGCTGGTGCGACCCCGGCACGCAGGCCGACCGCATCGCCGCCCTGCTGTCCAAGGACGTCGACGTCGTCACGCAGCACCAGGACTGCACCAAGACGATCATCGAGGCCGCGGAGGCCGCCGGGATCTCGACGGTGGGCTACCACGCGGACGCGTCCGAGCTCGCCCCGAACGGCTGGCTCACCGGGTCCGAGTGGAGCTGGGGCCCGCTGTACACGGACATCGTCCAGACGGCGATCGACGGCGACTTCACCGGCAGCGAGTACAACGCCAACTTCCGCGCCACCACCGCCTCCGGCGAGAACCCGTTCGTCTCCTCCCCGTTCGGCCCGAGCGTGAGCGACGAGACGAAGGCCCTCATCGCGGCGGCGCAGGCCGAGCTGGAGACCGGCTGGAGCCCGTTCACCGGCCCGATCACCGCGCAGGACGGCACCGTCGTGGTGCCGGAGGGCGAGACGCCGTCGGTCGAGACCATCGAGCAGATGGACTACTTCGTCCAGGGCGTCACCGGCACCGTCTCCTGACCCCTCACCCGGCCCTCCCGGAGGAGCCCGATGAGCCCCCACGTCGCCGCCACCACGCCCTACCCGTGGCCGTACGACGGGGACCTCGACGGTCCCGCGACCGCCCTGCTGGTGGTCCTCGCACCCCCGGGCAGCGGGACGCTCGAACCCGCCGCCGTCTGCACCGTCCACGGCCTCGCCCGGGAGGTGCGCCGCCGCGGCGGCGTCGTCCTGCTCGCCCGCACCCGACACCCTCGCCGCGGCTCCCGCCCGGCCCCGCCCGCGGCGCCCGACGACGACGGCGCGCTCGGCGGCCTCGCCGTCGACCTGACGATCGAGGCCGGCGGCCTCGACGCCTTCTACGGCAGCGACCTCGACCTGGTCCTGCGCCGCCGCGGCGTGCGCCGCCTGATCCTGGCCGGGACCGGGCTGGAGACCGCCGTGCACTCGACCATGCGGGACGCCAACGACCGCGGCTACGAGTGCCTCCTCGTCGTCGACGCGTGCGCCCCGGTCGACTCGGCCCTCGTCTCCGCCGCCGTCTCCACCGTGGAGATGTCCGGCGGGATCTTCGGGGCCGTCGGCACCGCGGCGCACGTGCTCGACGCCCTCGCCACCCCTGCCCCCAGCGCCGAAGGAGCACCGAGATGACCGACCAGCTCACCACCGCACCCGCGACGGCGACGTTCGGGACGGTGGCCGCCGACCCGTACGCGTGGCCGTTCGACGGCTCGTTCTCGCCCGCGACGACGGCGCTGCTCAACATCGACTGGCAGGTCGACTTCTGCGGCCCCGGCGGCTACGTCGACGCGATGGGCTACGACCTCGCGCTCACCCGCGCGGGCCTGGAGCCGACGGCGCGCGTCCTCGCCGTCGCCCGGGAGCTGGGCTTCCACGTCCTGCACACCCGCGAGGGGCACCGGCCCGACCTGTCGGACCTCCCCGCGAACAAGCTGTGGCGCTCGCGGCGGATCAACGCGGGCATCGGGGACCTCGGCCCGTGCGGCCGGATCCTCACCCGCGGCGAGCCGGGCTGGGACATCGTCCCCGAGGTGGCGCCGCTGCCGGGCGAGGTGGTCATCGACAAGCCCGGCAAGGGCTCGTTCTACGCCACGGACCTCGACCTCGTGCTGCGCACGAAGGGCGTCACGCACATCATCCTCACGGGCATCACCACGGACGTCTGCGTCCACACGACGATGCGGGACGCCAACGACCGCGGCTACGAGTGCCTCCTGCTCTCGGACTGCACCGGCGCCACGGACGTCGGCAACTACCGGGCCGCGCTCAAGATGGTGACGATGCAGGGCGGCGTCTTCGGGGCGGTGGCCGACTCGGCCGCCCTCCTGGCCACGCTCGCGTCCCCGCTCGACGCATGATCGGCTCCCTCGCCGGCGAGCACCTCCTCCCGCGGTACCGGGACGGGTCCCTGCGGCCCGTCGACGTCGTCGCGGAGGTGTACGACCGGATCGCGGCACGGGGGGACGACGCCGTGTGGATCCACGTCGTGCCCCGCGCCGAGGCCCTCGCGGCGGCGCGCGAGCTCGAGGCGCGCGCCGGCGGCCGCGAGCTGCCGCCGCTGTACGGGCTGCCGTTCGCGG
>JBDIAU010000209.1:0-4513 GCA_039812565.1 Beutenbergiaceae bacterium | reverse complement strand
AACAAGCGCCGCGAGTGGGAGGAGTACAACCTCCAGGTGACGCCCTTCGAGCTGTCCCGCTTCCTGCACGTCCTGTGACCACCGGAGGCGCACCGCGATGAGGCGGTCGGGCACGCTCGAGGGCTGGCTCGCGCGCGTCGGGTTCGACGACCCGACGCGATGCTCCCGACTCCTCACGAGCGGCGTCATGGAGGCGCTGGTCTCGCGGGCCGCGGAGCGGCACGTCGACGTCGTCACCGAGCTGGGTGCGACGGCGGACCCCGACCTCGCCCTCCTCGCGCTCGTCAAGCTCGCCGAGGGGGCGCCCGAGGAGGTGCGCGAGGAGATCGTCGCCGCGCTCGGCTCCGACGCCGCGATGCGGCGGCGGCTCTTCGCCGTCGCCGGGGCGTCGGAGGCCCTCGGCAGCTGGTTCGCCGCGCATCCCGACCAGGTCTCGCTGCTCGCCGAGGACGAGGACCCCCTCGCGGCGGACCCGCGCACGGTGCGGGCCGAGCTCGTGTCCGCCGTCGGCGCGGACCCCGACGCCGCGGTCCCCGTCGCCACGCTGGCCGGCACCGAGGGCGTCGACGCGATGCGCCGAACCTACCGACGCAGGCTCGCGCGGATCGCCGCGACGGACCTCACCCGCAGCGACCCGCTGTCCGCCCTGCCCGGCGTGGCGGCCGCACTGGCCGACCTCGCGGCGGCCTCGCTCGAGGCCGCGCTCGCCGTCGCCCGGGCCGACCTGCCCGACGGCGGCGCCGCCGCGCGGCTGACGGTCCTCGGGATGGGCAAGACGGGCGGCCGCGAGCTCAACTACATCTCCGACGTCGACGTCATCTACGTCGTCGAGCCCGCCGAGGGGCACGACGAGGCGACGGCGCTCGCCGTCGGCACCAAGCTGGCCACGGCGCTCGCCCGGGCCTGCTCGGTGCCGTCGGGGGAGCCGGCGCTGTGGGAGGTCGACGCCGCGCTGCGCCCCGAGGGCAAGCAGGGGCCGCTCGTGCGCACGCTGGCCAGCCACGTGGCGTACTACGAGCGGTGGGCGAAGACGTGGGAGTTCCAGGCCCTGCTCAAGGCGCGCCCCGTGGCGGGGGACATGGAGCTCGGCCGAGCCTACCTCGACGCGCTCCACCCGATGGTGTGGGAGGCCGTGGCCCGGGAGAACTTCGTCGAGGACTCCCAGGCGATGCGCCGCCGCGTCGAGGCCCACATCCCGATCGCGGACGCCGACCGGCAGCTCAAGCTCGGCGCCGGCGGGCTGCGTGACGTCGAGTTCACCGTCCAGCTCCTGCAGCTCGTCCACGGGCGGCTGGACCCGTCGATCCGCAGCCCCAACACGCTCGGGGCGCTGCGCGCGCTCTCGGCCGCGGGGTACGTCGGCCGCGACGACGCCGCCAAGCTCTCGGTCTGCTACCGGTTCTTGCGCCTGATGGAGCACCGGATCCAGCTGTTCCGGCTGCGCCGCACCCACCTCATGCCGACCGCCGTCACCGACGTGCGGCGGCTGTCCCGGTCGATGGGCCTGGCCACCGAGGGCGTCGACGACCTGATGACCCGCTGGCGCCACACCCGCCGCGACGTCCGGAACCTCCACGAGGCGCTCTTCTACCGCCCGCTCCTGCCGGAGACGGCGCGGCTCTCGGCGGAGGACGTCAGCCTCGCGCCGGACGCCGCCCGGGCCCGCCTGGCCGCGATCGGGTACCGCGACCCCGACGGCGCGCTGCGGCACATCGCCGCGCTCACCGAGGGCCTGTCTCGCCGTGCGGCGATCCAGCGCCAGCTGCTGCCCGTGATGCTCGGCTGGTTCGCCGACGGCCCGGACCCCGACGCCGGCCTGCTCGCGTTCCGCAAGCTCTCGGACACCCTGGGCAGCACGCACTGGTACCTCAAGCTCCTGCGGGACTCGCAGGCCGCGGGGCACCGCCTCGCGCAGCTGCTCTCGACGTCGCGGTACGTGGCGGACGCCCTGGCGCGGGCTCCTGAGGCCGTCGTGTGGTTGGGCAGCGACGTCGAGATCGAGCCGCGGGGGAAGGACCGCGTCGCGGCCGAGGCGCGCGCCCTCCTCGCCAGGCGTGACGAGCCCCAGCCGGCGGCGCAGGCCTTGCGCTCGCTGCGCCGTCGGGAGCTGAACCGTGCCGCGATCGGCGACGTCCTCGACGGCTGCACCGCGGACCGCGACGCGACGATCATCACGCCGGCCACGGACGTCGTCCTCGAGGGGGCGCTGCGCGTGGCCGAGGTCGAGGCGATGCGCGCCGCCCGGATCGAGGAGCCGATCACCCGGTTCCTCGTGGTCGCGATGGGTCGGCTCGGCGGCGGCGAGGTGAGCTACCAGAGCGACGCCGACGTCCTGCTGGTCCACGACCCGGTGCCGGGGGCCGACCCCGTGCGCGCGCAGGAGGTGGCCCTCGCGGCGTTCACCCAGCTGAGGGCCCTGCTCGGCGGGTTCGGCACCGAGCCGCCGCTGGAGGTCGACGCCTCGCTGCGGCCGGAGGGCCGCAACGGTCCGCTGACCCGGCCGCTCGCCTCCTACGCGGAGTACTACGAGCGCTGGGCGGAGGCATGGGAGAGGCAGGCCCTGCTGCGGGCCCGTCCGGTGGCGGGAGACCCGGAGCTGGCCGAGCGCTTCGTCGCGCTCATCGACCCTCTGCGCTACCCGGCCGACGGCTTGACCGACGTCGAGCTGCGCGAGCTTCGCCGCATCAAGGCGCGCGTGGAGGCGGAGCGGCTGCCGCGCGGCGTCCCGGCGACGCGTCACCTCAAGCTGGGCCGGGGCGGGCTCTCGGACGTCGAGTGGACCGCGCAGCTGCTCCAGCTCCAGCACGCCGGGCAGGTGCCGAGCCTGCGCACCCCCCGGACCCTGGAGGCGCTCGCAGCCGCCCGGGACGCGGGCGTCCTCACCGACGCCGACGAGGAGCAGCTCCGGCATGCCTGGCTCCTCGCCTCGCGGATCCGCAGCGCCATCGTCCTGGCCACCGGGCGCACCAGCGGTCAGCGCGTCGACGTCCTGCCGCACGAGCGCGGCGAGCTGCGGACCGTGAGCCGCCTGCTCGGGTACGCGCCCGGCCAGGGCAGCGAGTTCGAGGAGGACTATCTGCGGGCCGCGAGGCGGGCGCGCGCCGTCGTCGAGCGCGTCTTCTACGGCTGACGCCCACCCGCCGAACGCGTCGTTGGTCGGCCGAGACGGCCGTCTCGGCCGACCAACGACGCGTTCGGCGAGGACGAGGGAGAGGCTGTCAGTCGACGAGCGGGGTGCGGCCCGGGTCCCCGGTCCGCAGCGCCGAGTCGGCGACGTCGAGCAGCCGGTCCGCGAGGTGGCGCAGCGCCCGGGAGACGGCCACCTCGTCGCCGACCGCCGGGGCGGCGACGTCCTTGGGGTTCCGGCGCGCGAGGCCGACGCCGTCGACGGCCGCGCCCTCGGCGCTGAGCACGGCGGTCGCCGTCGTCCGGTCGCCCTCCTCCGTGATCGTGACCGTGACGGTCCACGACTTGCGCACCTGCCCCGCCGGGGCGGCGCCCTCCGGGTGCTCGTGATGGTCGATGTGGGCGTCCGGGCCGGGGAACACCAGGCTCACGTCCCCGGTGTCCGACCACTCGACGAGGTAGGGCGGGGAGCCGTCGGGGTGGCGCACCTCGACCACCCTGCCGTCCCGCGGCACCTGGTCCACGACGGTCGAGGCGATGACGATCCGGTCGCCCACCGCAGCCTTCATCGTGACGCACGCTCCTTCGCGTTGGTCCCCGGAGCCCGTCCGAGACCGGGCCCTTGAGGGAGTCCTACGCCCCCGGCACCACCCGCGACAGGGACGGACGGCCCGCCGTCGCGTCCCGACCGTGCCGTGCGCTCGCGGCCGGCCACCTCAGGCCGCGCTCGGCGGAGCCTCCTCCTGCGCGGCCGACTCGCCGTCGCCCGGGCGGGGGAGGGGGCGGGGCCGGAGGTCCCACGGCAGCCCGGGGGTCTCCCACGGCTGTGCCGCGAACCACTCAGGCCGGGGTGCTGCTGACACGTTCTCTGCGGCCATGTCTCCAGGCTAAGCCTGGAGGGCCGGAGCGGCACCGGGTGCGGGCCGAGGAGTTCCGGCGCGAGACAGCCGCTGTGGGTGGTCGTTCCGAGACTCGCGCGACGAGTGGTGTCGCCGCAGGTCACGGCCATATTTCGACAGGGGTGACGGGGCGTCGGGCCGGGCGGCGGGCCGTGATCTGACGGCGTGTCACGTCGTTCGGGTCTACCGTGGACCGCAGCGCCGCCCTCGCGATCCCGGGGGCAGGGGGTCAGTGCGAGGGCGGCGCCACGGCGAGTCCCACGGTAGCCGTAGGCGCAATCGCTTACAGGCTCGATCGGGTACATCGATCATCTTCCGGTCGCCTTCGGCCCGTCACCGGCGCGTTCGCCGCGTGCGGCGAAGCCGCCCCCACGGACGACGACGGCGGACCCCCGGGTCGGGAGTCCGCCGTCGCGGTGGTCCGGGACGCCGGGCGGGCCGAAGCGCGCCCGGCGAGGCCCGTCAGACGTCGTAGTAGAGCTCGAACT
>JBDIAU010000208.1:0-4526 GCA_039812565.1 Beutenbergiaceae bacterium | reverse complement strand
GGACGTCCACCGCCGTGCCGACGTACAGGATCTCGTCTCGCGGACCGAGGAACATGTAGACGCCCGGCCCTGAGGGCAGCCCGTCCGCGAGGTGGGCCTTCCGGCGCCGCGCGTGGGGGACCGGGTCCGCGGCGGTGACCAGATCCTCGAGGTGCGTGACGCCCAGCGGGGCGAGGCGGCCGAGGAGGCCGTGGAGCACGTCGACGGTGGCCCGGGCGTCCTCGAGGGCGCGGTGGTTCGGCGTGACGGACGCGCGAAACAGCGTCGCGAGCGAGCTCAGCTTGTGGTTGGGCGCCTCGTCCCGGGTCACGACGCGGCGGGCCAGCTGGACGGTGTCGACGACGGTGGGGCGCGGCCACCCGAGGTCCATCCGGGCGGCCGCCTCGCGCAGGAAGCCGACGTCGAAGCGGGCGTTGTGGGCGACCAGCACTGCTCCCCGGGCGAACTCGAGGAACGCCGGCAGGACCGCCTCGATCCGCGGCGCCCCGACGAGCATCGCGTCCGTGATGCCGGTGAGGACGGTGATCAGTGGCGGCACCGGTGCGCCCGGGTCGACGAGCGTCTGGAACTCGCCGAGGACGTCGCCGCCCCGGACCTTCACAGCGCCGATCTCGGTGATCGCGTCCGTGCGGGCGGAGCCGCCGGTGGTCTCCAGGTCGACGACGACGAACGTGGTCTCCGCCAACGACGTCCCGAGCTCGTCGAGGCGTAGCTGGACCGCGGGAGCGCCGGCGCTCTCCGGGCGCAGGTCGAGGCGGGCGCCCGGAGGCGGCGCGAGCAGGTTCTCGAGCACGTCCCGCACGCTAGGTCCCGGCACCGACAGCGTCGCCGCTGCGCCGCCCCGGCGCGTCGCGCCCGCGGAGCGCGTCCAGGCACCCCCCCGTCCCCACGGCGGTGCCGGCGGCGGCTCGAGGCTCGATGTCGGTGGTCCGCCGTAGCGTCCGCAGCATGCTCATCGACTGCGAGACGTGCTCCCAGCGGGACGTGGCGTGCGCCGACTGCGTGGTGACGTTCCTGGCCATCCCGAGCCGACCACGCGAGGCGGTCCCAGCGATCGCCCTCGCCGAGGTCACCCGTGCCGAGATCAGCGAGGCCGAAGGCCGGGCGCTCTCGGTCCTGGCGGGATGCGGCCTGGTGCCGCCTCTGCGGATGACGCCACGTCGGGCGTCGCCGCGCGCGGGCTGAGCGGCCCCGCCCCGCTGGTGGGCTCAGCCGGTCGTGGCGGGGGCTCCGGAGTAGATCTCCTCGATCTTGTCCGCGAAGTCGTCGAGCACGAGGCTGCGCTTCACCTTGAGCGACGGGGTCAGGTACCCGTTGGCCACGGTGAAGTCGCCCTTGAGGACCACATAGGCCCGGATCGACTCGGCTCGGGACACGGCCTCGTTGGCCCGGGCGACGGCACGGTCGAGCGCCGCCGTGACCTCGGGGTGCGCGACGGCCTCAGCGACGTCGAGCGGCGGGAGGCTCTTGCCGGCGAGCCAGAGCGGGAGCATCTCGGGGTCGAGCGTGAGGAGTGCGCCGATGAACGCCCGCCGGTCGCCGACCACGACGCACTGGCTGACGAGGGGGTGCGAGCGCACCCGGTCCTCGAGGACCGCCGGTGCGACGTTCTTGCCCGCCGCGGTGACGATGATCTCCTTCTTGCGCCCGGTGATCCTGAGGTAGCCGTCCTCGTCGAGCTCACCCAGGTCGCCGGTGTGGAACCACTCCCCGGTGAAGGCCTCCGCCGTGGCGTCGGGGGCGTCGTGGTACCCGCGGAAGACGGGGATCCCGGTGGCGAGGATCTCGCCGTCCTCGGCGATGCGGATGCCGGTGCCCGGCAGCGGCGGTCCGACCGTGCCGATCTTCGCGCGTTCGGGGACGTTCACGGTGAGCGGTGCCGTCGTCTCCGTCAGCCCGTACCCCTCGAGGACGGTGAGACCGAGGCCGCGGTAGAAGTGGCCGAGCCGCTCGCCCAAGGGGGCGCCCCCGGAGATCGCCCAGTGGACCCGTCCGCCCAGCGCGGCGCGCATCTTGCGCAGCACCAGGGCGTCGGCCACGCGGTGCTGAAGGCGCAGCCACGGCCCGGGCCCGCCGGTGTCCAGCGCGCGCGAGTAGGAGATCGCCGTCCGTGCCGCGCGGTGGAAGATGCCCGCCTTCCCGGCGGCCGTCGCCTTCTGCTCGGCCGTGTTGTACACCTTCTCGAACACGCGCGGCACGGCGAGGAGGAACGTCGGGCGGAAGGTGCCCAGGTCCGCCACGAGGTCCTTGACGTCGCTCGTGTGGCCCATCGCGGCCCCCGCGGCGAGCGCGAGCACCTCGATGAAGCGCGCGAAGACGTGCGCGAGCGGGAGGAAGAGGAGGGTCGAGACGCCGGGGTCCTCGAGGATGACGTGGAGGCGATCGATCGCGTTGAGGCTGAGCTCGACGAAGTTGGCGTGCGTGAGCTCGGCGCCCTTGGGGCGGCCCGTGGTGCCGGAGGTGTAGATGACCGTCGCCAGGTTGGAGCCCAGCACGGAGTCGCGTCGGGCGTGGACCTCGGCGGCGTCCACGGCGCCGCCGTCGGCGGCGAGCGTGTCGAGCGCGCCGTCGGTGATGGTCCACACGTGCTCCACGCCGGGGAGCTTGTCCCGGACTCCGGACACGAGCGCGGCGAGTTCGGGCGTCTCGACGACGACGGCGCGCGCCCCGGAGTCCTGCAGGATCCACTCGACCTGGCTCGCGGAGGATGTCTCGTAGACCGGGACGGGCACGAGCGCGGCGCACCAGGCCGCGAGGTCGAGGATCGTCCACTCGTAGCGGGTGCGGGACATGATGCCGACGCGGTCCCCGGGCGCCAGACCGGCCGCGACGAGGCCGCGCGCGACGGCCTCGACCTCGGCGAGCACCTCTGCCGCCGACCGGTCGAGCCAGCCCTCAGCAACCTTGCGCCGGAGCAGGACGAGGTTCGGCTCGCGCTCGGCGTGGCCGACCAGGAGGTCGCAGATGCTCGTCGTGGGCTCGACGGAAACCCGTACGGGTGTCCGGAACTCGTCCATACTGGTTCCGTCGTCAGCGGGCGGTGGTGGCTCCACTGTAGCGGCGGCTGTCGCTGCCGACGGCTGCCCGGTCCGACCCGCCGGGCGACCTCTGCTCCGACGACCCTCAGGGACGTGACATGCACGCGATCGGCGTGGACATCGGCGGGACGAAGATCGCCGCCGGCGTGGTGGACGAGGACGGCGCGATCCTCGTGCGGCACAAGCGGGAGACGGACCCGCACGAGCCGGGCGCGATCGAGGAGACGGTCGTCGAGCTCGTCGAGGAGCTCGCCGGCGAGCACGAGGTCGGTGCCGTGGGTGTGGCCGCCGCGGGGTTCGTCTCCAGCGACCGGGCGACGGTGCTCTTCGCGCCGAACATCGCCTGGCGCGACCACCCGCTTCGGGACCGGCTCGCCGCGAGCGTGGACCTGCCGATCGTCGTGGAGAACGACGCGAACGCGGCGGGCTGGGCGGAGTACCGCTTCGGCGCCGGGCGAGGCGTCCAGGACATGGTCATGCTGACGATCGGCACCGGGCTCGGCGGCGCCATCGTCGTCGGGGGCACCCTCCTGCGAGGCGCGCACGGCGTCGCCGCCGAGATCGGGCACGTGCGGGTGGTCCCGGACGGGCACATGTGCGGCTGCGGCCACCCCGGCTGCTGGGAGCAGTACGCCTCCGGACGGGCGCTGACCCGTCAGGCCCGGGCGGCGGCCGTCGCCTACCCGGACCGCGCGCAGGCGCTGCTCGCGCTCGCCGGCGGCGACGAGAAGAAGATCAAGGGTCCGCACGTGACGCAGGTCGCGCAGGCCGGGGACGAGCTCGGCATCGAGCTGCTCGCCGAGCTCGGCACCTGGATCGGTGCCGGGGTCGCCGACCTCGTCGCGGTGCTGGACCCTGCGGTCGTCGTGGTCGGGGGCGGCGTCTGCGCCGCGGGTGACCTGCTTCTCGAGCCGATCCGGCACGCGTTCGGCGAGGCGCTCTCGGCCCGGGGGCACCGCCCCGAGCCCCGCATCGTGGTCGCCGAGCTCGAGAACGACGCCGGCATCGTCGGCGCGGCGGACCTCGCCCGCACCTGACCTCGCCCGCCACCTGACCTCGTCCGAGCGATCCTCGGCCGGGCGAGCGGGCCGGCGGCGGCCCGCTCAGACGACCGCGCCGTCGCCGTGGTCGTCGTCCTCGCGCCGCCGCGGCAGCCGCCACACGAGCGTGCCCACCGAGAGCAGGAAGCACGGGCCCGCGAGCGCGAGCAGCAGGCTCGGCATCCCGCGCCACAGGACGAGGTACACCAGCACGACGGCGACCGATGCGACGATCCCGGCCCAGCCGGCCACGACGACCGGGTCGGAGGCCCCGAGCGGCGGAGGCTCCTCGGGCACGAAGCCGGGCTCGTCGTCGTCCTCGATCGTCGTCTCCGGGCCGAGCCGGTAGTCGCGCGGACCGGGCGCCGCCGGTGGCGGGACGGGCGGGCCGGTGGGCTCGTCAACGCGGCTCTCCGCGTCCTCCGCGGGCGGTACCGTGAGGTCGCCC
>JBDIAU010000207.1:0-4532 GCA_039812565.1 Beutenbergiaceae bacterium | reverse complement strand
GGCGTCAGGACTTCGCGCCGCAGGTGGCCGTGGTCCTCGCCGTCGGCCTGCTCCTGGCCAGCCTCGTCGGGTTCATCGTGCTGCTGGCCTCGATCGGCGGGCGGGTGCGGGTGGACGCCGTGCTCTCCGCGTTCGGCCGCCACGCCTGCGAGCAGCTGCCCCGGCGCCTCGCCGCACCCGCGCAGGTCCGCGTGGGTGCGGTCGCCACGGCCGACGAGGACGCCGGCGACGACGGCCCGGACGTCCTCAAGCACCGCGGGCGCACCGGGCAGGTGGTCGCCGTCGACGGCCGGCGCCTGGTCCGCCTGGCCCGGCGGCACCGGCTGCACCTCGAGGTCGTCGTCCGCGTGGGCGACTCCGTGACGGCGGGCACGCCCGTCGCCCGGTGCCGTCCGACCGTCCCCCGACGAGCGCGCCGTGCCGTCGCCCGCTGCGTGGTGGTCGACGTCG
This sequence comes from Beutenbergiaceae bacterium, assembly GCA_039812565.1. GTDB lineage: Bacteria > Actinomycetota > Actinomycetes > Actinomycetales > JAHECE01 > JAHECE01. The sequence continues at coordinate 4,082 of JBDIAU010000207.1, read as the reverse complement.
AACGCTCCCTCGGGTACGACCCGCTGTACGCGCTGCGGCTCCTCGTCGACGTCGCCCTGCGGGCCCTGTCCCCCGCGATCAACGACCCGACGACGGCGGTCCGCGCCCTCGACGAGATCGAGCCCGTCCTCCGCACCGCCGCCGGCCTGCCCCTCGGGCCGCGGACGCTCGGCGCCGGGGCGGGCGCCGTCGTCCTCAACGTCGCCACGTGGGAGGACGTCGTCGACCTCGCGCTGCTCGAGATCACGCTGGCCGGCGCCGACCAGCCGCAGGTGACCCGGCGGCTCACCGCGCTCGTCGACGACCTCGCGGCGGACGTCCCGGCCACGCGCGTGCCGACCCTCGACGCCGCCCGGGCCAGGCTCGTCACCGAGACCCGGGCCGCCCGCCCCGGCCTCGCGCCGCTCGCCCTCACCCCCGACCGCCAGGGGCTCGGCGCCGCCCGCTGACGGGTCGCGGGTGAGCGGCGCTCCCGGCGCATCGGCGCCTCGGCGCGGTGGGACACCGCCCGGCGGCCCACGCACCTGACGTTCGTCACCCCCGCCTCGTGACGCCCGGCACTACCCGCGCCGAGCGCCCCGGCGCACGCTGGAGGGCATGACCACGCGGACCTGGACCCCCACCGACCTTCCGAGCCGGGCTGCCGAGCACCCCGTCCCCGCCGGACGCACCGTCCTCGCGGAGCTGCGCGGAGCGACCAAGCGGTACGGCCGCGTCACCGCCGTCGACTCCCTCGACCTCGAGGTCCGGGCCGGTGAGCTCCTCGCCGTCCTCGGACCCAACGGCGCCGGCAAGACGACGGCCATCGGCATGCTCACCGGGCTCACGGCCACGACGTCCGGCACCGCCCGCCTCTTCGGGCGCGACCCCCGCGACACCGGCGCCCGCTCCCGCGCCGGGGTGATGCTGCAGGCCTCTGGGGTCCCGGAGACGCTCAGGGTGCGGGAGCTCCTCACCGAGTTCCGCGGCTACTACCCCGCGCCGCTGCCCATGGCCGCGATCGTCGAGGCCGCCGGCCTCGCCGGGCTCGAGCACCGCCTCTACGGCGAGCTCTCCGGCGGTCAGCAGCGCCGGGTGCTGTTCGGGATCGCCCTGAGCGGCGACCCCGACATCCTCTTCGTCGACGAGCCCACCACCGGCCTCGACGTCGAGGTGCGCCGCTCGCTGTGGGCCGTCCTGCGGGACCTCGCGGCGGCGGGGCGCGGCGTCGTGCTCACCACCCACTACCTCGAGGAGGCCGACGCCCTCGCCGACCGCATCGTCCTGCTCCACTCCGGACGGATGATCGCCGAGGGCACGCCCGCCCAGATCAAGGCCCTCGTCCCCGGCCGGCGGATCACCGCGCGGACCAGTGTCAGCGCGACGCAGGCCGCGACCTGGCCCGACGTGCAGCGCTCGAGCGTCGACGGCGACCGTCTGGAGCTCCTCGTCGGCACGGCCGAGCCCGCGCTGCGGCGCCTGCTCGAGGCCGACCCCGCCGTCGAGAACGTGACCGTCGTCGAGCCGAGCCTCGACGAGGCCGTCCTCACCCTCACCACCCACGCCGAGGAGGCAGCAGCATGACCACCGTGTCGTCCACCCCGACGCTCTCCGCGCGGCAGCACCTGCGCATCTACCGCACCGAGGCGGTCCACGAGGTCCTCAAGCTCCTCCGCGTCCCGATCTTCGCGGTGAGCACCGTCGCCCTGCCCGTGATGTTCTACCTGATCTTCGGCCTGACCTTCGCCGACGGCAGCGCGGGCGGCGTCGGCGTCACCACGTACATGCTGGCCACGTACGGCGCGTTCGGCGTCATCGGAGCGGCGCTGTTCGGGTTCGGCGTCTCGATCGCCCTCGAGCGCGGGCAGGGGTGGATGCGACTCAAGCGGGTCTCGCCCATGCCCCCGCTCGCGTACTTCACGGCCAAGGTCGCCATGGCCGTGGCGGTGGCGACCCTCATCGTCCTGGCGCTCGTGCTGCTCGGGAGCACCGTCGGCGGCGTGCGGCTGCCGGTCACCGAGCTGCTCAGCCTGGTCGCCGTGCTGGTCCTCGGCGCCCTCCCGTTCTCCGCGATGGGCCTCGCGTTCGGCTACCTCGTGGGGCCGAACTCCGCACCCGCCATCCTCAACCTCGTCTACCTGCCGATGGCGTTCATCTCCGGCCTGTGGATCCCGATCACGCAGCTGCCGAGCGTCGTGCAGGCGGCCGCGCCGTTCCTGCCGCCGTACCATCTGGCGCAGCTCGCCCTCGGCACGATCGGCGCCTCCCAGGGCGGGTCGCCCCTGGTCCACTCGGGAGCCCTGCTCGGCTTCACGGCAGCGTTCCTGGCGGTCGCCGTCTGGGGCTACCGTCGCGACGAAGGGCGCACCTACGGATGACCGGTCCCCGCGACGACCGCCGGACCGCCGACGGGACGCGCTACCTGCGCTACGTCTGGCTCGTCTACCTCGGCGCCCTGGCCTTCCAGCCGATCTTCGACCCGGACGCCGACGCCCTCGACTGGCTCGCCGTCGCGGTCCTCGTCGCGGCGTTCCTGCCGCTCTACCTCGCGACCTTCCGGGCTCGCGACGACCGGCAGCGGCTCTGGCTGATCGCGGCGCTCGCCCTGCTGGCGTTCCTCGGGTCCCTCGTCAACAGCGGCGCGGCCATCTTCGTGGTCTACGCCGCCGCGACGGCCGGGCACCTGCGCCCGAGGCGCCGTGCCGCCGGCGTCGTCCTGGGCCTCGAGGGCGTCCTCGGGCTCATGCTCCTCGTCTCCCCCGTGCCGATGCCGTGGCGGGCGGTCGCCCTCGCCCCGGCGTTCCTGTTCACACTGATCATCGGGACGGCCACCGTGCTCGAGACGGAGCGTGACCGCACGCAACGGCGGCTCCTGCGAGCCCAGGAGGAGATCGAGCACCTGGCCACCATCGCCGAGCGGGAGCGCATCGCGCGCGACCTGCACGACCTGCTCGGTCACACGCTCTCCGTCGTGGTGGTCAAGGCGCAGCTGGCGCAGCGCCTCATCCCCAGCGACCCGGACCGCGCGGCGGCCGAGGTCGCGGACATCGAGACGACGGGCCGGCGCGCCCTCGCGGAGGTCCGGTCCGCCGTCGCCGGCTACCGGGCACGCGGCCTCGGCGCCGAGCTCGACGGCGCCACCCGGGCGCTCGCGGCGGCAGGCATCGAGGTGGAGACCGCGACCGAGATGCCTCCGTTGCGCGCCGAGCAGGAGACCGTGCTGGCGCTGGCCGTGCGGGAGTGCGTGACGAACGTCGTCCGACACTCAGGGGCGAGGCGGGCGTCGATCCGGATCTCCGGGTCCGCGGACGCCGTCGTCCTCGAGGTCGCGGACGACGGCCACGGCTCGGGCGCGCCGGACGGGGAAGGCCTGTCGGGGATGCGCGAGCGCGTGGCGACGCTCGGCGGCTCGGTCACCCGCACGCCCGCCCACCCCGCGCGTGCCGCCGGGCAGCGGCCCGGGACGACGGTGCGGGTGGAGCTGCCGCTCGCCCCGAGGGGCTCGGGCGCGCGCGAGGCGGTGGCCGGTCGATGACGATCACCGTGGTCCTCGCCGAGGACCAGCTCATGGTGCTCGGGGCGCTCGGCGCCCTCCTCGACCTCGAGCCCGACATCACCGTGTCGGGCTCCGCGCCCGACGGCGACGCCGCGCTCCGGCTCGTCGAGGAGCTGCGCCCCGACGTCCTGCTCACCGACATCGAGATGCCCGGGCTCACCGGGCTCGAGGTCGCGGCCGAGGTGCGGCGCCGAGGGCTGCCGACCCGCGTCGTCATCCTCACGACGTTCGGCCGCACCGGCTACCTGCGCCGCGCGCTCGACGCCGGCGCGGCCGGCTACCTGCTCAAGGACGCCCCCGCGGCCGGGCTCGCCGCCGCGATCCGAGCCGTCCACGCCGGCCGGCGCGCCATCGACCCCGAGCTCGCCGCCGACGCGTGGGGCGAGCCGGACCCGCTCACCGACCGCGAGCGCCAGGTGCTCCGCCTCGCGGGCGAGGGCCTGACCAACGCCGAGATCGCCGGGCGGCTCGTGCTCTCCGAGGGGACCGTGCGCAACTACCTCTCCGAGGCGATGGGCAAGCTCGGCGCGCCCAACCGCACGTCCGC
>JBDIAU010000206.1:0-4565 GCA_039812565.1 Beutenbergiaceae bacterium | reverse complement strand
CCTGGGGGTGGGGTGTTTGTGTTGTGACCTGCACGTTTACCGGGGTCGGTCGAGGGTCGTTTCACGTCAAGGGGTGGACAATGTCCACTTGTCCACCCCTTGACGGGGGCCCGGCCGCTCAACGGGTCGCGGTGCGGTACCGGACGCCGTCCTGGCCTCGGTAGGAGACCTGCTCGACCTCGATCTGCCCGGCGGCGACGGCGGCGTCGATCGCCGCGTCGAAGAATGAGCGGTCCGGGCTCGCGCACGCCTTGCGGAGGTCGTTGCGTCGGACCCATCCCTGCCCCTCGAGACGGCGCACGAGGCGGCGGGCGAGGCGTTGCACGGCCGCGGTGTCGAGGCGGTCGGCGACGAGCACGGCCCGTTCGGCCTCGGCGTGGGCGCGTCGGCGGTTCCCGGCGGCGTCGGCGGCCGCGATCGCATCGAGCACGCCCTGGCGGGTCGCCCGGGACCGCTCGGCCACCTGCGCGGCCAACGCCCAGTCGCTGTCCTCGACCGCGGCCCGCCCGTCGAGGATCGCCAGCGCGGCGGCGATCTTCAACCGGGCGAACATCGCGTGCCCGTCCAGGGCGTGCCCGTCACCGCGCAGCCGGGCCAGCCGGTCGGCGTCGACGTCGGCCCGCGCCTGGTCACACACCCCCAGCACCACCCGCCCCCCGTCAGAGCCGGAGCGGGCCGGCCACCGGGGGGCCTGCCAGCGCCACGGGCCCGGCTCCGCCGGCGCGTCGATCGGGGCGTGCGGGTCGTCGGCCGGCACCCAGACGAACCGTTGCGGGGTGCCGCCGTCGGCGTCGGCGAGCAACCGGTCGGCGCGCTCCGGCTGGACCCCGGCGACCAGGGTCATCCGGTAGGCGTGCGCCGCCACCGGCAGCCGTTTGGTCGGGTCGGCGTAGGCGAACCCGAGCTGCTCCCCGACCCACGCCCGGCGCAGCTCCGGCAGCAGCGTAGCCCCCCGCCGCTCGGACAACGCCGTCAACGTGTCGATCTCCGGGACGCTGAACAGCACCGCCGCCGTGTGCTGCTCCACGCCGTCCTTCGTGCGCCGCACGTAGGCGTGCGCGATCCCCTCACCCGAACCCACCGTCGCGCTCACCACCGGCCCCGGCAGCGGGACCGCGTCCACCGCGGCGGACTCCGCCGTGCCCTTGCCCGCCCCGGAGCGGCCCACCACCGCGACGAACAGGTTCAACGACCCCGCCGAGCCGACCAACGCCGGCAGCACCACCACCGGCGGCACCACCGCCACCACCCGCGCCAACGTCACCCCCAGCAGCGCCCACGGCGCCACCCGACGAGCCCGAGCGAACGCATGCAGATGCGCCAGCACCGGCCGCGTCCGCCAGAACATCTCCAGCTCGAGCTCGGCCGCCAACGCACGGAAGGCCGGGGAGACGTCACCGTCCGCCCGGGCGTTCTCGGGGCGGTCGCGGCCGGCGTCGTGCGGCCCGGACCCGGGCGGCGGCGACGCGCTATCGGCGCTCACCAGGATCTCCACCCAACCCACGGCGCCACCCGCCCGCCGGGACCGCCGGCATCGGCGGAGCAGCCATACGGCCGCGCCGCCCGGACGTGCCGGCGGCGGTGGTCCCGGACGGGCTCACGCGGCGGGGCGGCCACCGGGGGCCGTGGATCACCGGCACCAGCAGCGCCTCCAGGGCGGAGCGGCGGATCCGGATCGAGCGCTCCCCGATCCGCACGGCCGCCAAGGTCCCGTCCGCGATCAGGCGGTCCACCTGACGCAGGCTGACAGTCAGGAACACCGCCGCGTCGTTGCGGGTGACGAGCGGGTCGTTCGAGCTCACGGTCGTGCGGAGACGACCACCAGATGTCTGTGCCACGATGGAGTCCGCGTCCTTTCTGTGCATCCAGGCCGGTATGGGCGTGCGGAGCCGTCGGGTCGAGCCCAGGTGTTGGCGCACCTGCGACCTGACGGCTTCCGCCTACTACTGACCCGATGACGTCCCCAGCCCCTGGGCGGCGTCCCCGGTCGCGACGACGGTACACACGTCGACCCACGCCCCCACCCGGCAGCCCCCGGCCGAACCGCCCCCACAACCGCTACTCCGGCTCAGCCGGCGTCCGTCGGGGTACCTAGACGTCGCGCAGCGCCTGTCAACGTCGCGCAACGACGAGAAACGACGGACAACGACGGGCAACGGCGGACCACCGCACCTGACCTGCGGCGACGCCCGCCCCGACGCCCATCTGACACCAACATAACAATCCGGTAACGGCACTGATTCGGCGTGTCGCCCGCAGGCCCAGTGCGCCCCGGTCGGCGAGAGGACGGGCTCGACCGTCGACCGATCAGCGGGTCGGCCGACAAGCATCGGGATCACCGGCCCGCCGTCGCGACAGCCGACACCTCCGACACCAGGACGCCGCCGCGCTTGCACCCTGCTAGCATGGGTTCCATGACGACCCTCTACATCCGTGACGTCTCGGACGAGGTCGTCGAGGCGCTCAAGGAGCGCGCGGCGGCGGAGGGCAGGTCGCTGTCGGCCTACGTCGCGAGGGAGCTCGCGAGGATCGCCGCCCGGCCCACCAACGCGCAGATCGTCGAGCGGCTCAGGAACCGGGACCGCTCGGGGGGACCGACGGCGCAGGAGATCCTCGCCGCGGTGGAGGCCGGCCGTCGGTGATCGTGATCGACGCCTCGGCGATGGTCGAGGCCCTTGTGGGTCGCGACGTCGACACCGAGCTGCTCGACGCCCTTGCCGGCGAGGTGGCCGCTCCGCACCTGCTCGACGTCGAGGTGCTCTCCGTGCTGCGAGGACTGGCGCTCGGCGGGAAGCTCCCGCCCGACGCGGCGGAGGCGGCCCGTCGGGACCACTTCGCGTTCACCATCGCCCGCCACGAGGCCGAGCCCCTCGCCGATCGCATCTGGCGGCTGCGCCACCGCTACACGAGCTACGACGCCGCCTACCTCGCCCTCGCCGAAGGCCTTGCGGCCCCGCTCTACACCTGCGACGCCAAACTCGCCGCCGGTGGGCACCAGGCGCAGGTGCGGGTCGTGCCCACGTCGCACTGAGCCGACCCCGGCCGGGTCCCACGACTCGCCGCCGCGCTCGTCGGTCGCACCAAGGTCGTGGCGCTACGGGGTCCTCGCGCATGGGTCGACTCTGCCGAATGTTCCACGTCGGTTCCACGTCCGAGCGTCATGCCTGCTCAATGTGCATTTCGCGGCAGGCGGACAGCCTCCCACGACGCGCCGACACGGGAGGTCCTGGCTCCACGGATGCGGCGTCCGGGACCTGACGTGCCGGCACGGGCGGCGACCCGGGCGGACCGGGTCTCCTTCGCCACGCGCGGGTTCTGCCCCTAGTCTCACGACCTCGGCCTCTGGGCCGGAGCTCACCCGGACAGGAAGAGGCGATGTCCTTCATCGATCGGCTTGTCAGCGATCTCGGCGACTCCGGGACCCTGGCGGCGCCAAGCCCGGACGGCGACGGCCTTCAGATCGAGGCCTTCCACGGCCGACTCCTCGAACCCGCCGTTCACCTCGCCTTCTCCGGCACGGAGCTCGTCGCGCACCTGGAGTCGACCGCGGCTGATGCTGCAGCGGTGTACCCCGACGCGGACGCTGTGACCGCCGCCTACCGACTCTTTCTCGTGCACCTCGACGAGGCCGTCATCACCCGGGCGATGCCCGGGTCGCGCATCACGCTGGACGAGGGAGGCCTCAGGGTGGACCCCCAACGCCCCACGGACCCCCTGCCTCGTCTCGACCCCGGGGCGACCTACGTCTGGGCGAGCGAGCCTCCCGGTGGGCGGCGATGTGCACGTGGCGACTGACGCCGCACGCCTGGGCCCACCCACCGACCCGCAGGTCGTCGACAGGCTCAGGGACCGGGACCGCTCGCGCGGACCCGTGGCGCCGGAGATCGTCGCCGCGCTCGAGGCCGCCTGCGGGTGATCGTGATCGACGCCGCGGCGGCGGCGCCCGCGGGCTCGGGAGCGAGGTCCGCCGCCGTGCAGCCGGAGACGGTCGCCAGCGGGTCCGCGAGGACCGCGACGGAGCCGCACCGGTCCGACCGCAGGGCCGTCCCGCCGTTCTCCGCGACGAGGTCGAGCGCGCTCGGCGCCGGGTGCCCGTACGGGTTCCCGGCGCCGGAGCTCACGAGCGCGAGCGGGGCGGACACCAGGGCCATGAGCCCCGGGTCCTGACGCGCCGAGCCGTGGTGCGGCACGACCAGCACGTCGATGCCCTCGAGCCGCGACGCCGCGGAGGCGTCGCGCTCCCCCGCCGCCCGGGCGCGGCGCACCGCCCCGGCCAGGTTCGCCTGGGCCTGCGTCTCGAGGTCCCCGGTGGCCAGCACGGTGACGTCCGGCGCCTCGAGGACCACCGCGAGGCTGAGGTCGTTGACCGTGGTCCCGTCGGCACCCTCGGCGCCGCGCACCGCGCCGGCGGTCGGCCACACCACCTCCCAGGCGACGTCCCCCGACCGGCCCGCGGGCGCGTCCGCACCCGCGACCGGCGCCATCGGGCGCTCGACGGCGACGCCCGCACCGACCAGGAGCTCCAGCACCTCGCGCTCCGCCGCTGCCGGCTCCGCGTACGGGGT
>JBDIAU010000205.1:0-4576 GCA_039812565.1 Beutenbergiaceae bacterium | reverse complement strand
GGTGTTCGACGAGACGCCGGGGTCCTCGGCCGGCAGCGCGCCGGGCAGGGCGGTCATCGGCGTGAACGTGGTCATGGTGTTCTCCCGGATCGAGGGACGGTGACCGGTGACGAGCGCCGGTCCTCAGGGGAGCGCCACGGGCGCGCACACCGACCGGCACCGGCGAGGATCGACGCCGCCGCGCGGGCCCGCGGCGCCGGCGTCAGCCTGTGAGGCGCAGTCCGCCGATGAACCGCGGCGCCCAAAACGAGTTGGTCGAGATGCCCGACAGGACCTTGACGACGTCGCCGGTCTGCGGGGCCTCGAGCATCGCGTCGCCGCCGAGGGCGATCGCGACGTGGTGGATCGTGGCCGGGTTGGACGTGTTGGTGGCGAAGAAGACGAGGTCGCCGGGCTGCAGGGCGGCCAGGGAGGTGATCCGGGTGCCGGGGGCGTGCCACTGCTCCCGGGAGGTGCGGGGAAGCAGGATCCCGGCCTGGGCCCAGGCGTAGCGGGTCAGGCCCGAGCAGTCGAACCCGACCGTGCCCGCCCCCATGCCGAAGCCCTCCGACGGCCCGGTCAGCGACCCGCCGCCCCAGGCGTACGGGGTCCCCAACCATCGGGCGGCGGCGGTGATCGCGACCTGCGCCGCGCCCGAGGCCGCCGCCGGCGAGGAGCCCCCCGCTCCGCAGGCGAGGGCGGTGGGGCGCTCGAGGATGTCCGCCAACCAGACCCGAGCCGGCGCCTCCCACTTCGCGTACGCGGTCGGGAACGCGGAACGCTGCACCGCCTGCGCCGCGACCGTCAGCGGCATCGACTCCCACCCCGGCACGGACAGCAGGCCCCGGTTGCCGGTGGGCGAGGCGGGTCCGCCGTAGAACGCCGCGGCCGCGTAGGCCGGGTCGCGCACCTGGGCAGGGCTGCCCCAGCCCATCGACGGGCGCTGCTGGAACAGCCCGAGCGAGTCCCGGTCGCCGTAGTCCAGGTTCCGCAGTCCGGACTCCTGGGCCGCCGTCATCAGCGCCACGAGCAGACCTCGCGCCGGAACGCGACGCTCCTGCCCGACGGCGACGATCACCCTCGCGTTCGACGCCTGCTCGACGGATAGCTCCGCCACGGGCGCGCCGTCGTCGCGGGCCGTACAGGTTGGCGACGTGTGAGTTAGGCCGCCGAGGCCGGCGACCGCTCCGGTGAGGCCAAGGATGAGGGCAGCGGCCGTGGCCGCGAGCTTGGCGGCGGTCACGGGATCACGTTGATGCCGACGAGGTTGAGCCGGCACCGCTCCACGCCCGCGCCGTCGGCGGGGCATCGCATGCCGATCGTGATCGTGCGTTCTCGCGACGTCGTGCGGGCAGTCCCGTCCTCGAGGTAGTGCGTGGTCTGGATCCCGGTGACGTTGCGGAACGCCCACCCCGGTTGCGCCTGCCCGGTGATGACGACCTGCTCCCACGACCCGGGCACCTGGACGTCGCGACTGACCCAGGTGGACCACTGCCCGTTCGCGCGCATCCGGGCCCACTGCTCGTCGGTGGGGATCCGCTCGCTGAGCATCCGGAACAGGTCGGCCCGCCCCTTGGTGCTCAGCGTCGGGTCGGCCTCGGCGACCAGGACGTCGCGGTAGTCGCCTGGCGCGAGCCGGCGCGTGTCCATGCCGAGCACGACGCCGGCGATGGCCCGGGCGTAGGCGTCAGGGTCATCCGTCGCCGGGATCGCGTCGAGCCCGACGACGTCCGGCTCGAAAGGTGCCGTCGTCGCGATTTGCGTCGGCGGGGGTTGCTGTTCGACGGCGCCGCCCTCGTCCCGGGGTGCGAGCGCCCAGATCGTCCCGACCAGGACCAGCACGGCCAGAACGGCAACCAGCGCGAGGAGCTTCTTCATCGGGTCCTCCTTCGAAGTGGATCACCCGAGGGGAGGGTCACGAGCGCGCACAGGCAGATGCGGCACGTGAAGACCGGACTTCCTTCTCCTATCGGGGTTCACCGGTTCGAGCGAAGTTCTCGTCACGAAGTGCCGGAAGTGCCGAAAGCGAGGTTGGGGCTGCCTGACGTGCAATGACGATCAGGCAGGTTGAACCGGGCACGTTCCTTGATGTGCCGGAACCGCCTCGGCAATGCCCCGGATGTGGCGGCGCGAGGGGGTGATCTCCGGGCGAGGCGTGATCGCGACGGCGGTCGTTCAGGAGCTCAGGCGTCGCAGGTGTCGCACTGCCCGCTCGCCGGGAGCTGCGTGTGGCAGGTCGGACAGAGCGCGACGGGCCGCTCGTCCGCGGCGCCCGAGCGTCGGTCGCCTGCCTGGGTTCGCGGAAGGAACTCGCGGTGGTAGCCACCCGAGGTGAGCCGTACGTCGACGAAACCCTTGTTGAAGTAGGCCACGGCGGGACTGCCGGCGACCTCGGCGACGGCGATGTACGCCTTCGACGCTGGGATCCACACCTGAGAGAAGGTGAGTTCGCTGGCGATTTTCCGGACCCGGGCACGGTTCTCGAGCGGCATCGGCAGCGACTCCATCGCGGCATCGACGCTCGCGAAGGTCAAGCGGCGGCCGCCGTCGAGGATGTCCTGGCAGGACGAGCACGTGGGAAGCTCTGCGATCTCGCTGGCTTTCGCGCGGCGCAGCGCGGACAGGCCGGCGGCATCGAGGTGAGGGCACTCGGTCGTGTGCAGCATCTTCGCTTGGGGCGTGACGTACAGCGTGCGCTCGTCCCCCGAGTTGATCGGCATGCGCCGAGTATGGACCGGGCCTTCGGCACGCCGGGCGGACCCTCAGACGAAGGCGCCTCGGATCGCGAGGCCGCGGCGCAGGGAGCCGTGAGTGCGGTCGGCGTCGACGGGGAAGCCGCGGGCGGTGAGGCGTTGGGCGAAGGACTTCATACCGAGGGGGCGCGCCACGGCGTGCTCGCGGGCCCAGAGGCTGTAGTCGGCGTGCAGGGCTGAGGTGAGCGTCCGGGCGTCGGGTCGCTCGTGGACGCGTTCGTCCCACCACTCCGCGAGGGGGTCCATCTGCTCGAGGTAGTCCTGGACGCCGGCGGTGACCGTGCCCGGGACGGCGAGGGCGGCGAGGTCTGCGCCGGCGGCGATCCACTTCGCGGCGCCGCGGGCGGCGAAGGCCAGGAGCGCGGCACGTCCCTCGGGGGTGTGCTCGAGGTCGTGCTTGATTCGGGCGTCGGCTCGCGTGACAGGGGAGGGGACGCGCAGGGGCAGGAGGCGGCGGCGCAGGCCGGGGTCGTCGTCGGGGACGACGGCGAGCTCGTTCGCGGTGAAGGCCAACTTGCAGACGGGGTGGAAGGTGACGGGGTTCTGGTGCAGGAAACGGGCGACGAGCGGGTCGCCGCCGACGATCTGCTTGACCCGAGAGACGTCCATCCGCAGGCCGCCGGCCTCGGGGATGTAGATGAACCGCTTGCCGATGAGGCGCATGATCTCGGGCGTCGGGCCGCCGACGGCGCGGCGGGCGGAGAAGTCGTCGGGCGAGGCGGTGTCGGCGTAGGAGCCCATCATCGAGGTGAACGCGGAGAGCAGCGTGGTCTTGCCGGACGACGCCGCGCCGTAGGTGAACGTGAAGACCTCGCACGCCATCGAGGCCGTGAGGCAGTAGCCGAACCAGCGGGCGAGGAACGCTCGGACGGCGGGGTCGCCGCCGGTGAGGTGGGCGAGGACGGCGTCGAGCGCGGTGGAGCGGGCGCTGGGGTCGACGTCGGCGTCGACCAGGCCGGTGCACAGGTGCTCGGGCCGCGCCGGTGTGAGGTCGCCCGAGCGTAGGTCGAGCACGCCGGACAGGGTGTTGAGGGCGTACGGGTCGGCGTCCCACCGGTGCCCCTCGATCAGCATCCCGGGGAGGGCCTGGGCCAGGCGCAGGGCGGCGTCGAGGTGCCGGGGGGTCTCGCAGGAGGTGGCCCAGCGGCGTCGTCGGTCCCGGGCGGCGGCGGCTCGCAGCTCGGAGCCTTCACGGCCGAGGCGGGCGGGTTCGAGCTCGGTGACGGCGCGGACGACCTGCAGCATGTGCGCGACGGCCGTCTGCCCGTGGGCGTCGAGCGCCCAGCGGCGCCCGTCGTAGTGCATCCAGCCGTGACCGGGCCGGTAGCGCCAGGTCGGGCCGAACCACAAGGCGAACCTCTCCGCCAGCCCGAGGTCGGACTCGGGCAGCGAGGCTGCGGCGGCGACGCGCGCGTCCGCCTTGGACCACGGCACGACGACACGCCCTGCGGGTTGGGGCCGGCCCGGGGAGGCAGAGACGCTCACCGCGTCTCAGCTGGCCGCTCGGTCGAGCCACGCGGCGCGTGCGCCCTCGCCGGCCGCCGCGGTGCTCATCGTGGGCAACGTCGGTGCGGTGAGCAGGGCGATCCGGCGGCGCGCGCCGTCGACGGCCGCGGGGTCGGTCTCGGGGTCCTCGTGCAGGGCGAGCAGGAGTGACTGGCGACGGCGGTCCCCGCGTCGCGTTCCGATCAGCAGCCCGCCGAGGGCGGAGAGCTGGCGCGGAGCGAGCCCGAGCACGGCGCGCAGGTACGGGTCGCGCCGCAGCACGTACTCCCGGTAGGAGTCGCGGGAGCCCTCGAGGACCTCGACCGCCCGGTCGAGCGCATCGCGCCAGAACGGCTCCG